>PXSU01000128.1:9225-11160 GCA_003022745.1 Halobacteriales archaeon SW_9_67_25 | reverse complement strand
CAGGTCGGCCGTCTGGGTCCCGCCGGGCGGGTTGGACCACTGCCGGGGGTCGAAATCCTCGTAGGTCCGCCGGATGTCCTCCCAGTCGTGGCTGCCGAGTACCGACCGGATTACCGGAATCTCCTTCGGATTGACGTCGTCGACACGGAACTGGTCGTCCCGTTGTGTCCAGGCGTGGCGGTTCAGCGCCGTGATGATCTTCTCGGTCCGGAAGTTCCGGACCTGTTCGTGAGGCTTGTCACCCTCGTAGTCGTCCTCGGAGAAGCGCCCGAGGTGTTCGACCTCGAAGATCTTCATCTTCAGGAGGTCCGGCGCCTCGAGTTCACCACGCTCGTTCTCGATTTTCTCGCCCTCGGTCCAGGCGTAGACGTGCTCGATGTACTCCGCGACGGTCTCCTCGTCGACGCGCTTCTCGCGCATCATCGCGTCGAGGACGTCCTCCTCCTGTCGGGCGAAGATGTGGTTCTTGACGGTGACGACCCGCTCCTCGAACTCCGCAGCCTCCGCGTTCGAGAACACCGGGGCCGACCGGAGATCGTCTGCCATCCCGTCGAGGACGTCACGCGGCATGATGACCTGCTCGACCGGCAACTCCTCGTCGAACCGGTCCGAGGCGTCGTGGAACAGTCCGGCGAGGACGTCCCGGGTGTAGGTGACCGGGATGCCGTGGTCGCCGTCGGTCGCCCCGTCCGCGAAGTCGAACTCGTCGATGTCGACGCGATCGTCGCCCTCCTGGAGGTAACCGCGGTCGAACAGCAACGCCTTGTCCACCAGGTCGAGCCCGCCGGGCAGGTCGCCGGCATCCAGCCGCGAGACCACCGCGTACAGCGCCGCCGCCTCGATGGTGTGTGGTGCGAGTTCCCGCTCCGTGACCGCGTCGGTGCTGTCCCGGACAGAGGCCGAGATCGGCTCGCGTATCCACTCGCGGATCCACGCCTCGATCTGGTCCCGCGAGGTCGCGTCCCACCCCTCCGTCCGGTTGGTCAGTTCCCGCCGGAGCAACTGTGCCTCCAGCGAGAGGTTGGTCAGGTAGCCGAACTCGCGTTTGTCCAGGCGCCGCTTGAGCGCCTTCAGCGGGTCCTTGCCCTCGCGGTCGGCGTGCTGGTTCAGCTGTGCTTCGAGGTCGGGATTCGAGATGATGACGAGCTGTGTGTCGATGTCCATCCCGATGCCCTTGTCCAACTTCACGCGACCCTCGTCGGGCACGTTCAGCAGTTTCTGGAGCAGGTCGGCGTGCTGTGCGGCGTCCTCGACGACAGTCAGCAGGCCGTTACCCTGGGAGAGCACCCCATCGTAGGAGAACGCCTGGGGGTTCTTGCGGCCCCGCGAGTCGAGTTCCCGCAACATGCCGGCCATCCAGGAGCCGACGAGGCGTTCCTTGGGCTGGCCCTCGTCCTCGGAGTGGAGGACGCCGATCCCGCGCCCGACGTCGACGACGAAGTTCTTCACGCGGAGGTGCTCGGGGATCGTGACCGCCGAGAAGAGGTCCTCGACGCCCTGCCGGCGGTACTGCTCCTCGAGGTACTCGTAGGCCTCCCGGCAGAAGGGGTCGAGGTCGCCCTCGACGCGGACGGGAATGTGGTCCTCGATGCGGTCGTTCAGTTCCGCGACGATGTCGGCACGCACGTCCTCCGGGAAGACCGTCAGCGGGTGGGACTGGACCGGGCTGGCATACCAGTCGTCCTCGTCCTCGAGTTCGCGGTCGCCGTAGGTCAGGCCCGGCGTCTCGCCCGCGCCGGCGACGTTCCACTCGACCGTGTACCGGCGCCCGCGCTCGGTCTTGGAATACTCCCGGAGGCCGTTTATCAGGCACCGCTTCAGCTCGGATTTGCCCGTCGCAGTCGGGCCCGCGAGCCAGAGTATCTTCTCGCCCTTGCCGCGACCGGCCGCGATGGAGCGCAGGTCGTCGACGAAGTCGTTCAGCACCTCGGTGTT
>PXSU01000128.1:0-9133 GCA_003022745.1 Halobacteriales archaeon SW_9_67_25 | reverse complement strand
TCGAGGGCGCGGTCGGCCGCCTCGATGTACTCGGCGCCGCGCACGCTAGTCCTCCATCTCGCCTTTCGCGATCTCGGCGCCCGCGAACTCCAGGACTTCCTTGGCACCCTCCTCGGAGTAGCCCTGCCCCATGAGCGCGTCGATCCACTGGTTGCGCTCCTCGTCGTCCATCTCGCCGCTCGACACGAGTGCCGAGAAGTTGATGTTGTGCTTCTTGTCCTCCCAGAGTTTCCGTTCGAGAGCACGCCGGAGGCGGTCGTTGTCCTGGGGTTCGAACGTCTCGCCCTCGCGGGCCCGGCGCGAAACCCAGTTGGCGACCTCCTGGCGGAAGTCGTCCTTGCGGTCCTCGGGGAGGTTCAGTTTCTCCTCGACCGACCGGAGGAACTGCTCGTCGGGTTCCTGCTCGCGGCCCGTGATCGAGTCCTCGATGGTGTCGTCGTCGATGTAGGCCATCACGTGGTCCATGTACTTTTCGCCCTGGCGGGAGATCTCGTCGACGTCGTATGCCAGGGCGTGACGGACGTCCTCGATGGCCCGTTCTTTGTACTCCTCGCGGACGAGTTCGAGGTAGCGGTAGTAGGTGTCGAAATCCTCCGCTGCGATGGAGCCGTGATTTTCGAGGTTCCCCTCGAGATGGTTGAACGTCAAAAGCGGCGAGAGGAACTGCCTGCTGCGGTGCATCGAGTCCATGATCGCCTCGGCTATCTCGTCGCCGATAAAGCGCGGCGAGACGCCGTCCATGCCCTCGCCGATGTCGGCCTTCTCGTCGGCCTCGTCGCGGAGTTTCCTGACGTCGACATCCTCGGCCTCGTCGATCTCGTCGTTGTAGGCCTTGGCCTTCTGGACCAGGTCGATGGTCCCAGTGTCGGGTTCCTCGATGCGGGTCAAGACGCCGAAGAGACCGGCCATCTCCAAGGTGTGGGGCTCGATCTGGATGTCCGGGAGGTCGGCGTTCCGGAGCATCTTCCGGTAGATCTGGGCCTCCTGCTCGTACTCGAGCACGTAGGGGAAATCGATCCGCTTGGTGCGGTCGTTGAACGCCTCCATCTTCTCGTCGCCCTTCTTCTCGCGGTACTCGGGCATGTTCGTCCGCCCGACGATGACCTGGTCGATGTCGATCCGGGGGTTGTTCTTGGGCTTGATCGTCTGTTCCTGGGTTGCGTGCAGGAAGTCATAGAGGAACTCCCGCTGGAGTTTGAGCAACTCCTCGCCCGAAAACACGCCCCGGTTGGCGTTACAGAACGCGCCAGCGTAGTCGAACGCCCGCGGGTCGCTCTCGCCGTAGACCGCGATTTTGGAGTAGTTGACGTCACCGGTCAGTTCGGTCTCGTCCTGGTTTTTCTTGTCCTTGGGTTCGAACGTCTCGATTGCCTGGCGGCGGTTCTCGTCGGCCACGAACCGGACGACCTCGACGTGGTTCGAGAGGACTGCCTCGAGGTCGTCGTCGTAGTGGACCAGCAGGCGGTCCATGTAGAACTCCGAGGCCGGGTCCAGCGCCTGCTCGTTGCGGATGGTGTAGGGGGCGTCGAGGTTCTCGTTGATGTCCGCGATGATCGACTTGCGCTGTTCGAGCGGGACCAGCACCAGGGGGTCCTGGTTCATCGGGGACCGGACTACGTCGTCGGCGGGGTCCTGGTCGGGAACGACGTCACAGAGGTTCGTCCACCTGAAGGTGTACATCCGGCCGGCTTCCCGGCGGGTGTAGTCCTCGAAGTAGCGCCGGACCTGGCGGTCGAAGTCCGACTTCCCGGACCCGACCGGACCGAGCAGGAGTTTGATCCGTTTCTCCGGACCCAGGCCGCGGGCGCCGGATTTCACCTTGTTGACGAACTCGTGAATCGCCTTGTGGACCACCCGGCCGTAGAACGTGTTCTCGCCGTCCCCGAGCGGGTCCTCGGCGGCGAGATCGTACTCGACCACTCCGGCCTCCTCGTCGTACTCGGTGCCGTAGTAGTCGAACATGTCTGCGACCCGCTGGTGGGCGCTACGCGCGACCTTCGGTTCGGCGTAGAGTTCGTCCAGATACCAGTCGAACGAGTGCGATGTCCGCAGGTCTCCCGGTATCGTGTCCTGGTATTCAGTGCTCAGTTCGGCGAGGGTCTCGTTCCGTTCGGTCATGCTATCACAGTATCGAGTCGGGCTGGTCGGTGACGACCGACGTCTCCGGGGTCCGCGTGCAACGCACCCAGTGACCCGTAAGGGGCGGTGGACCGTCGTGACATGTCATGTTCCACATACCATTCCCGGCGGCGCGAGGTACCGGTCCCCAACGGGGAACTGTTGGCTGGGCCGTCACCGATACTATTTATTATACGAGGATTAGAACAATAAAAACGTTTCCCCTCCTAGGTGAGTCACGCCCCGTTTCCGGACCCACACAGCCCTCAAAAGTGGGGCACAGCGTTGGAGGCGATGGAGCGGTCGAAACTGGCCGTTCGTCCCGTTTATATAAGAGGGGTGTGTGAATATCTCAACCTGGCCGGTTCCGCCGGCGACCGCGGGACTGATGCTGGCGGCTACAACTGCGTGAAGATATTCGATCCCGCGGGGGGCCGAAATCGCTCACGGACGTAGAGCCGCCAGTATGATACACCCGGCAGCCGAACAAGTCGCCGTGACGTTCGACGAACTCCCCGCAGGCTGGGAGGTCTGGAGCGACGAGGCCAGGAAGGTGGTGCTCGCCTACCGGCCGGACATCTTCGACACGGCCGAGTTCCCGCCGGCATGCCTGCCGACGATCTACCTCACGAAAGGCCGCCGCAGTCGCCGGCCGGGACGCACCGACCCCGACCCCGCGGACCCCTGGTACGTGACGCTGTTTCTCGAACCCGACGTCGAGTGTCCGACCGTGGAGTACGGAACCCGCGACGAGGCGCTGGCTGGTGCGGTCGAACTGGCGGTCCGCTTTTCCGACGGAGCCATCGACTACCGGGACCGCTACCAGGTTCCCCGCCCGGAGTATTTCGAGAAACTGGACGAACTGACCGGCCGGGAGTGATAGCCACGAGCGATGCGGGCACGTGCCCGCGAGCCCGCCAGTATTAATCCGGGCGGGGCCCAACGGGGGACGATGACTTCGGTCACGCTCATCGGGACCCGGCTGGCGTCGGAGGGCACCGAGTTCGTCTATCAGGGGGAATCCAGCACCTGCGAGGGGTGTCCCTACCGCGACCAGTGTCTCAATCTCACTTCCGGCCGGCGCTACGAGGTTGTCGACGTCCGCGAGAACGCGAACACGCTCGAGTGTGCTGTCCACGACACCGGGGTGACGGCCGTCGAGGTCGAACCCGCACCGGTCCGGGCGAACGTGGCCGATACCAGCGCTTTCGCCGGCAGCAAGGCCGCTCTGGAGGGACCCTGTCCCCACACCGACTGCCCGAGCCACGAGTACTGCGAGCCGCTGGGTCTGGACTTCGAGGGCGAGTACCGCATCGAGGAGGTCGTCGGTGAACCGCCCCACGACTACTGCATGCTCGACCGCGAACTGACGCTGGTGGAGTTCTCGCCGCCCGAAGACACCTGACTGAGCACAATAGGCGACCGGAGACTGGGCAGCTCCCGGCGGGTCTCAGGGTCGGAATCGACTCATCGAGGTAGGGACAGACACCGGACAGACACTGTCGTACGGATTGACCGGCGAGGGACCGCCGAACCGCTCCGCTGGAGAACCGGGGACCGTTCGAAGCACGCAGCCGTACGTGTCAACCTTTATTAATGATGCTGGTCCCGCTCCGGGGATGCCAAAGCCTCGCCCTCTGATACGGATTGCTGTAGTTCAGTACTGGATCGACCGCAGTACGGCGTGCGGTCGACCTGGAAAATAGCGACAGCAATCCGTATGAAACCATGCCCCTACGTCGCCTCGCTCCCGACGGTCCCGAGGCGCTCGGCGGCGTAGCCGAACACCTCCTCGTAACCGTACGGCGACATGAGCACGGGGTAGAAGCCCTCCTCCGCGACGAGTTCCTCGCCGTCGGCGGCCGCGAAGGCTTCGCCCGGGGGGACGTGCTCGAAGTTCGAGGCGTACACCTCGTAGGTCCGGGCCTGTCGCTTCGGGACCTGCCCGAACAGACGGTAGACCGGCAGATCCGACCGGGGCTCGCGCCGTTCGGCGGGGAGCGCGCCGACAGCACCGAGGAACTCGCGGGCGACGCGGCGAGCGTTCTCGGTGGCCGCCTCGGAGCCCTGGTAGCCACACTCGATTTCGACCAGGCTGTCGAGACTCACGAACAGGCGCCCGCGGTCGAAGGCGCCCGCGTCGACGACGGCGTCGACCGAGAGCCGCGGGCACACCTCGCGCTCGAGGGCGCCCGTCCCGTTGACGATGGCGAACATGTCGTCGTAGGACTGGGTCGAGTGCAACGAGACAGTCTCGCACCCGGCGAGCACGTCGCTCAGACGGGCTGCCAGGCGCTTCTCGTGGGACGAAGAGTCTGGATCGCCCGGAAACGAGCGGTTGAGGTCGTCGTCGAGGTAGCGCTCGCCCGCTTCGAGGGCAGCCTCGTTGGCGACGACGAGCTTCACCGGTCGCTCGACCGGTGGCTGTTCGTCCAGCAGGGATTCGATGGCCTGCACCCCGCAGGGCTCGTCGCCGTGGATGCCTCCGACGACGGCTACCTCCGGGTCGCCCTCACCGAGCTGTTCGACGCGCATTCGCTATGTGTACGAGGGAGTCCCGTCATGAGTCAGTTGTGGTTCCGTGCAGGGCGCCGGCGTACGCGACGTCGGCCTCCGACGCCTCCGGGTACTCACCCGCCCAGGTACAGCCGGCCGACCTCCTCGTCTTCGAGCAGTTCCGTGCCGGTGCCGGCAAACTTGATTTCGCCGCTGGCGAGCACGAACCCGCGGTCGGCGACCGAGAGCCCCTTCTCGGCGTTCTGTTCGACCAGCAGGAGGGTGGTCCCGAGGTCGTTCAGCTGGCGAATACGCTCGAAGACGTCGTCGATGAACTTCGGTTCGAGCCCGATGGACGGTTCGTCGAGCAACATGAGTTCGGGGTCGACCATCAGCGCACGTGCGAGTTCGAGGAGACGGCGCTGACCACCCGAGAGCGTCCCTGCTTTCTGGTCGCGGATGTCGCCGATGATGGGGAACTCCTCGTACAGTTCCTCGGCGCGCTCCCGGGCCCGGTCGTCGTCCTCGAAGACGTACCCGCCCATGAGCATGTTCTCGTGGACGCTCATGTCGGGAAAGACGCTGGCGGACTGGAGAACGTAACTCATCCCCGAGGCGAGGCTCTCCTGTGGACTCCGGCCCGTCACGTCATCGCCGTCGAACCTGACGGCGCCCTCGAAGACGTCCGCGAACCCGTAGACGCTCTTCATCAGCGTGGACTTCCCCGAGCCGTTGGGGCCGATGAGACACGCGATGGACTCCTCCTCGACCGCGAGTTCGACGTCGTGGATGACCGTCGTGTTGCCGTAGCCGGCCGTCACGCCCGACAGTTCCAGAAGCGCGTCGCTGCCGCGGTCGGACTCGGGGGTAGTGTGCGTCTCGCTCATTTCACTCCCTCCCCAGATACGCGTCGAGGACACGTTCGTCGGACTGTATCTCTTCGGGCGTGCCCTCGGCGATGCGTTCGCCGTGGGCCAGCGCGTAGATGCGGTCGGCGATCTCCATCACGAAGTCCATGTTGTGCTCGATGAGGAGGATCGTCACGTCCTCCTCGGTGTTGGTTTCGCGGATGTAGTCGAGCAACTGTTCGATCATCGAGGGATTGATCCCGCCGGCGGGTTCGTCCATCAGCAAGATTTCGGGGTCGGCCATCAGAGCCATTGCGAACTCCAGGAGTTTCTGCTGGCCGAAACTCATCCGGCCGGCCCTGACGTCCGCCAGTCCGTCGAGGTCGACGTACGCGAGCAGTTCGTCCGCACGGTCGAGGGTCGCCTCGTCGGGCCGGCGAAACTGCGCGAGGAACCTGTTGTTTCGCTGGGCCGACGCGATCAGGTTCTCGCGGACCGACATCTCGCGGTAGACGCGTGTCTGCTGGAACATCCGCCCCAGGCCCGCCCCTGCGATCCGGTGTTCCGGCCAGCCGGTGATCTCCTCGTCCCGGAGGTGTATGTGGCCCTCGTCGGCCGGGAGCGTGCCGGTAATGCAGTTGAACAGCGTGGACTTGCCGGCGCCGTTGGGTCCGATGAGTCCGACGATTTCTCCGTGGTCGACGTGCATGTCTACGCTGTCGACGGCGACCAGGCCGCCGAACCGCTTCGTGACGTTCTCGGTCCTGATGACCGTCTCGGCGTCGGTCTTTTCGGGTGGGGCCTGCTGGGTGGTCACGTCAGTCGTCACCTCCCTCGGGTTCGATGTCGGCGTCCGAGGCGGGGTCGCCGGCGGCGCCGCCGCCGTGTTTGTAGTACTCCATGGCGCTGGCCCGCTCGCGGAGTTGGCCGACGACGCCATCGGGGAACTGGACGACGGTCACGATGACGACCAGGCCGAGGACGATGAGCTGGACGCCCGGAAAGAACGTGTCGATCTGCAGGACGAGCGCCCAGAGGCCGAACGCGCCAAGCACCGGTCCGGCGATGGTCCCGGTCCCGCCGAGAAATGCCATCACGATGAACTCGACGTTCCAGGCCGTATTGAACGCCTGCTGTGGGTCGACGAAGGTGTTGTACGGTGCCCACATCGCGCCGACCAGTCCCGTGAACAGCGCCGCCAGCATCCAGGCCGCCGTCTTGTAGTAGGTGGTGTTGATGCCCATTGCGATGGCCTTGCCCTCGTCGTCGCGGATCGTGTTGAGGACGTAGCCAAAGCGGGACCCGAGCAGATAGTAGACGACGGCGACCTCGGCGACGAGTGTCCCGAGCAGGGCGTAGTAGAACACAGACTGTGGCGGGACGTCGAGGAGGATGATCCCGTCGGGACCGCCCGTGATGTCGAGGTTCCGGGCGACCTGGATCGCCACGAGCAGGACACCGAGCGTCGCGATGGCAAAGTACCCGCCCTGCAACCGGAGGACGAGCAGGCCGATGACGGCAGCAAAGACCAGCGCCGCGAGTGCGGCAGCGGCGAAAGACAGCGGGAGGCTGACCCCGTAGGTCTTGAAGAGGATGGCGCTGGTGTAGGCACCCACGCCGAAGAAGGCCATGTTCCCGAAGCTCGGGTAGCCAGTCTGCCCACCCAGCAGGTCCCACGACAGCGCTAGCACGCCGAAGATGTACAGCTGGATGGCAACGGTCGTCCAGAACTGCCCGAGGAGTCCGGCCGCCTTGACGATCACCGCGACGACGGCGAAGGCCGCGAGCAGCGCCCAGCCGTGCCGGGCCGAGCGGTCGAGCACCTGCCGTGCCCGGTCGAGCGCGACGTCCCAGAGTATCGCGAGGGCGCCGATGACGACGAGCATCGCGGACGCGTCGGCCGCCGGCAACGGGCCGGACAACTGCAAGAGTGCGAGCGTCACGACGACCAGCCCGAACAGCGCCCACAGCCGCTCGCCGTCGAGGACGGTCGCCCAGAGGAGACAGAGGACGCCGGCGGGTCCCAGGATCGCCGCCCAGACGGTGAGTGAAGCGATGTCCAGCCACCCGAGCACGACGACGGCGACGGCTGCCGCGACGGCGCCGACGCCAGCCACGAGCAGCGCGACCTCCCGGAGCGAGTCGGGCGTCGCGAGCGCCAGCGACGACCCGGAGCGGGTCCCGCCATCGCCGCCCTCGATGGACTGGCCGAACAGGCCGCTGGGTTTCACGACCAGCAGGACGATGAGCAGAGAGAAACTCACCGCGAGCGTCCAGGTCGAACTGATGAAGCCGGTGACCAGTTGCTCGACCGCGCCCAGCGCCAGCCCGCCCACGAGCGCGCCGGGGATCGACCCGATGCCGCCGAAGACGACGATGACGAAGCTCTTCAGCGTGTAGATGAGCCCCATCTGGGGGCGGAGGCTGAGTATCATCCCGATGAACCCGCCGGCGCCGCCCGCGATGGCCGCCGAGAGGCCGAACGTGACCGCGCGGGTGTGCTCGACGTCGATCCCGACGAGTTCGGCCGCCTGCGGGTTCTGTGCGACCGCGCGGATCGCGCGGCCCCGGCGGGTCCGCTGGAGGTAGACCCACAGCAGGGCAGTCAGAACGAGCGCGCCGACGAAGGCGACGGACTTCAGTTTCGGGACGACGATGCCAGCGACGGACATCGAGGGGTCGGCAAGTGCGACGGGAGTGCTACGTGGATCGGCCGACCACGCGATGATGGCCAGTTGCTGGATTGCGATGCTGATCCCGAACGTGATGAGCAGCGTGAGGAAGACGCTCGCGTCGGAGACCTGCTGGACGAGGAGCCGCTGGAGGAGGTACCCGATGGCGTACATCACCGCGATTGCGACCGGGATCGATCCCAGCGCGACGAGCAGCGACGCCTCGCCGCCGGCGGCGACCTGCACGAGCCAGTAGCTGGCGTAACCGCCGAGCATCACCATCTCGCCGTGGGCGAGGTTGATGATGTCGACGACGCCCCAGATGAGGGCGAACCCGACGGCAATCGTCGCGAACAGCGAGCCGACCAGCAGCCCGTTGACGGTGAACTGGACGAATTCCTGGACGACCATCCGTCCGAGTTACCGCTCCGACCAGCTCGGCGTCGGGTAGATGGGTTCGGACTGGCGGGCGGCCTCGGGGTAGACGATCTGCTTGCCCGGGTCGGGCTGCCACTGGTAGACGATCATGTTCTTGTTGATGACGCCGTTGTCCGCGAAGGTCACGGTCCCGTAGGCCGTCGAGAACTCGAGTTCGCGGATCGTGTCCCGGACGTTCCCGGGCGAGAGCTCGCCGACTTCCTCGAAGGCACGCTTGAACGTCTCGACGACGCCCACGCCGGCGGCGTTGTGGTAGTCCGGCGTGTAGTCGAACTCCTCTTCGTGTGCCTGGACGTACTCCGAGGTCGACCCGAACACGGGGTCCTGGAAGTTCGCGTTGACCGCCCACGAACTCGGCCCGTACCAGTAGTTGCCGTTGTCTCCGGTTTGTTCTTTGAAGCTGTCGGTCAGGCTCCCGACCGTGGCCATCGCCGCGTCGACGTTGACCTCCTGGCTCTCCATCTGGTCGGCCGCGATGACCGCGTGCTTCTGGTGGGCCGTCAGCAACAGTACGTCGGCGTCGTTGTCACGGACCCGGCCGAGGTTCGTCGAGAGGTCCGA
>PXSU01000127.1 GCA_003022745.1 Halobacteriales archaeon SW_9_67_25 | reverse complement strand
GACGGGGAGAAACACTTCGTCGCCAGCGGGCGCGACATCGAGTCGATGCCCCTGGAGGAACTGGTCGGCGACGCCGTCGTGGCAGACATCTCCGACCGGGTGGGTGACTACGACATATACACGAGCGACATGATCGAGGACGTCGCGGACGTCCGCGAGGGAGACATCCTCTTCGTCCACACCGGCTACGGGAAGTACGCGTGGCACCGCGAGGAGGCCGACCCCCACCGGTTCTTCTGCAAGCACCCCGGCCCGAACATGGAGTTCGCCGAGTGGTGCCGGGAGAAGAGCCTCAACTACCTCATCCTCGACTGTGGCAGCGCGGACCACCCGATGAACACCGTGATCCGCGACGTGCGCCCGGAACTCGCCGCGGAGGCACGCGACCACCTCGGCGTCGACGACCTGGACGAAATCTTCCCGCCCGAGGGATACCAGCTGATGCACACCGAACTGTTCCCCGAGGGGATCGTCCACGTCGAGAACGCGCAGGTGCCAGAGGAGCTGCTCGGCGAGCGCCTCCAGGTCGGGACCTTCCCCTGGCGGTTCCGCGGCGGCGAGTCCAGCGTCTGCCGGTGCGTGGGCTTTCGCGAGGAGTAGCGGAGCGGAGACACCCGCGACATCGATGCGCGCAGCAGTCCTCTCGGACTGGAACGGCGACCTGTCCGTGATGTCCCCGTCGCCGGACGCGCAGGGCAGCAGGCCGGGCGGTGAGTGGTGCGGGCGGTGAGTTGCACCGACAGGTATTTTCGGCGGCTGTGCGTGCTCCCGCTATGGCAGAGCGACTCCTCGACGGGATCACGGTCCTCGACCTGTCGACGTTCGTCACCGGCGGGTTCTGTTCGCTGATGCTCGCCAACCAGGGTGCGGAGGTAATCAAGATCGAACGCCCGGGCGTGGGCGACGACATCCGCCACTCCGGGCCACCGTTCGTCGACGGCGAGTCGCCGTATTTCTGGACGGTCAACTACGACAAGCGCAGCGTCGAGATAGACCTCAAGAGCGAGGCCGGCCTCGATGCCCTCTACGACCTGGCCGAGTCAGCGGACGTCTTCCTCCAGAACTTCCGCCCGGGGACCGCAGAACGGCTGGGTGTCGGCTACGACGACCTCCGCGAGCGCAACGAGGAGATCGTCTACTGTGACATCTCCGCCTTCGGCGCGACAGGTCCCTGGAGCGAGCGGCCGGGCTACGACCTCCTCGTCCAGGGGATGAGCGGCGTCATGTCCGTCACCGGCGAACAGGACGGTGACCCGGTCAAGGTCGGCCTCCCGCTGACGGATCTCATCACCGCAATGTGGGCGGCGTTCGGGATCACCGGCGCGCTCTACCGGCGCGCCCTGACGGGTGACGGTGAGTACGTCGAACTCGGGATGCTGGAGGCGACACTACCCTGGCTGACCAAGCAAGCCGGGAAGGTCTTCGCCGGCGAACAGCCAAGCAGGATGGGCACCAAAGACCCCGTGCTGGCGCCCTACCAGACCTTCGAGACGGCCGACGGCCACCTCAACGTGGCCTGCCTCAACGACCGGCTCTGGACGACCTTCTGTGAGGCCATCGACCGGCCCGACCTCCCCGAGGACGACCGCTTCGGGACCAACGCCGACCGGGTCGAACACCTCGACGATCTGGAAGCCGAAATCGAGGACGCACTCGCCGAGCGGACGGCCGACGAGTGGATGGACGTCTTCGTCGAGGCGGTGGCTAGATCCCTTCGTCGAAGCGGGCGTTCCCGCCGGACCGGTCCGGGACGTCGAGTCGGCCCTGTACAACGAACAGACGGAGGCCCGGGACACGATGGGGACCGTCAGCGAGGGCGACCGCGAGGTCCCGGTCGTCGAACACCCCCTGAACTTCGCCGGCCTGGAGTCGGGATTCCGGTCGCCGCCGCCGGCACTCGGTGAGGACACCCACGAGGTGTTCCGGGAACTCGGCTACTCGGAGGCGGAGCTGACCGAACTGCGCGAGGCCGGCGCCTTCGGCACCCGGGAGTGACCGCCGCGGGCCGTTCGGGCCGGACTCCGTGGTGGGGCCGGCACACGAGCGGGGTAACACTTATTCGGGTCACTGCCACAGTACAGGTATCATGAAGCCGGCCCCCTTCGAGTATCACCGCCCGTCGTCGCTTGCGGACGCACTCGAGTTGCTCGCGGACCTCCCCGACGCCGAGCCCCTCGCGGGCAACCAGTCCCTGTCGATACTCATGTCGAACAGGCTCGCCAGCCCCGACCACCTCGTCGACATCAACGACCTCGACGAACTCTCGTACGTGGAGGCCGACAACGGGTCGGTCGCGGTCGGCGCGCTCGTCCGTCACCGCGAGATAGAACGCTCGGGGACGCTCGCGCAGGCGTTGCCGGTGTTCCCGGAGGCTGCCGGGAAGATCGCCGGCCCGGTCGTGCGCAACCGCGGCACCCTGGGCGGGAGTCTCGGCGAGGGCGACCCGGCGGGGAACTACCCCTGCGTGGCCGCGGCGCTGGAGGCGGACCTGGAACTGGCCTCGGCCGGGGGAAGCCGGACCGTTTCCGCCGACGAGTTCTTTATCGCCACCATGTTCACCGACCGCGAGGAGGACGAACTCATTACGGGAATAACCGTCCCCCGCGACCCCTTCCCGCCGGCCCGGACCGGCCAGACGTTCCTGGCAGTCAAGGAGGCCGCTCAGACGTGGCCGACCCTGAGTGTCGCTGGCGCCGTCCGCGTCGACGACCCGGAGGACGAGGAGCCTGTCCTCGAGGACGCGCGGGTCGCGCTGGCCAACGCCGCCGAGGTGCCGTTGCGGGTCCCCGGGGCCGAGGGGGAGATCGAGGGCGAACCGCTCAGCGAGGCAGGGCTGGCCGCGGCGGGCGAAACCGCGTACGAGGCAGTCAATCCGGAGGAAGAGTTACACGCCGACGAGACCTACAAGCGGGAACTCGCCCGGGAGTACACGAAACGCGCGCTGACGACGGCACACGACCGGGCGGTGGCGTGACGATGGCGGACGAAACTACAAGTCGGCGGGTCCCCTGGTGTGGGGTGGTCGCGCAATGAGCGTCGATGACACCGGTCGCTCCGAGCGACCAACCCAGGAGATCACGGTGACGGTAAACGGCGAGTCGGTGACTGCCGAGGTCGAACCCCGGCTGAAGCTCTCGGATTTCCTCCGGTCCCACCTGGAGTTGCGGACAGTGCGGGTAGGCTGTGAGCAGGGCGTCTGTGGTGCCTGCACCGTCGAGTTCGACGGCACCGTCGCAAAGAGCTGTATGCTGTATGCGGTCCAGGCAGACGGCCGCGAGGTCACGACCGTCGAGGCGCTGAGCGAGGACGGCAACCTCCACCCGATACAGGAGGCTTTCCACGAGGAACACGCCCTCCAGTGTGGGTTCTGTACGAGCGGCTTCCTGATGGCAACCCGGGACCTGCTCGCGGAGAATCCCGACCCCGAGAGAGAGGAAATCGAGGGCGCGCTCGCGGACAACATCTGCCGGTGTACGGGCTACCAGAACATCTACGACGCGGTCGAGACGGCCGCGGACAAACTGGAGGGGGAGTGATGTCCGAAGCCGACACCCGGGCCGAGACGGACGCCGAGGTCGAAGGCGAGCCCGAACCCGAGGGGCAGTCGTTCACCGGCCAGGGACTGAACCGCGTCGAGGACCACCGCATCCTCACCGGCCGGGCGGAGTACGTCCACGACATCAGCCCCGAGGGCTGCCTGGAGATGGGACTCGTGCGCACGACACGCGCCCACGCCGAGATCCGCGATATCGACACCAGCGCCGCCGAGGCCCACCCCGAGTGTGCGCTGGTGCTGACTGGCGAGGACATCGCTGCCGAGTACAACCCGATGCCCTGCGGGCTCACGGAGATGTCCGAGTGGGCCCTCGCGAAGGAGAAGGTCCACTTCGCCGGGGAACCGGTCGCGCTCGTCGTCGCCGAAGACCGCTACGTCGTCGAGGACATCGTCGACCTCGTCGACGTGCGATACGACGGCCTCGACCCGGTCGTCGACGCCGTGGCCGCACGCGAGGACGAGACGGTCATCCACGAGGACGTCGGGACGAACGTCCCCGACAGCGAGGAGTTAAGATTCGGTGACCCCGAGGGAGCCTTCGCTGCCGCGGACACCGTCGTCGAGGGCGAGTACTCCTGGGGTCGCATCTCGGGCGTGCCCCTGGAGACCGGCGGGGCTGTCGCGGAGTACGACCCCGACGCCGACACGTTCCACATCGACGCCAACATGCAGTTGCACACGCTGGTGGACAACACCGTCTTCGAGACGCTGGGCTACGACGCCGAGGACGTCCGCATCGAGGTGCCGCCGGACGTCGGGGGCAGTTTCGGGACGAAGATCGCGATGCACCGGTACATGTGTCTGACCGCGATGGCCAGCCAGCAACTCGACGGGACGCCCGTGAAGTACGTCGAGGACCGCGTCGAGAACCTCCAGGGCGGGGACATGCACTCCTCGGACCGCGAGTATACGGTGCGCGTCGCCGTCGACGATGACGGTACCGTCCGCGGGTTCGACTTCGAGTTCCTCGACGACTTCGGTGCCTTCCCCCGCTATCCCATCAACCAGGTGCTCAAGCCGCTGGCCGTGCTCACGAACGGTTACGACGTCGAACACGTCCGGTACAGCTACGACCTGGTGTTGACGAACAAGACCTCCCAGACCGCCTACCGCGGGTTCGGCGTGGACCCCCACCTCTACGCCCTGGAGATGGCTCTCGACGAAGCCGCCCGGGAACTGGGAGTCGACCCCTACGACTTCAGACAGATCAACTTCATTCCCCCCGGGTCGATGCCCTACACGCTCCCCTCGAAGAACATCTACGACTCCGGGGACTACCCGGCAGCCCTCGAACGCATCAGGGAGACCGTCGAGGAAGCGGAGGTCTGCGAGGGTGGACTCCTCGACCCCGACGTTGTCGAGTCCCGGCGCGAGGCGGGCAAGTACCGCGGCGTCGCCTACACCCTGCACATCGAACCGGGCGTCAGCGGTGCCGACTGGACAAACAGGCAACGCTCCGACCGCGATGACCTCTCCGAGCGCGACCGCGAGGACGTCGCGGAGCTGCCCGAACACCTCCGGGCCGAGGTACTTGAGGACGGGACGGTCCGGGCGTACCTGGCGACCGACTCCTCCGGGCAGGGTCACCAGACCCTCGTCTCGCAGTTGCTCGCGGACGAACTCGGGGTGTTGCCCAGCGACATCGAAGTCGACTACCTCGACAGCGTCGACGCCCCGACCGAGTACGGCAGCGCAGCCTCCCGCATGGCCGTGATGCTCTCCGGGGCCGCGGCGGGGCTCGGCGACCGGATGGTCGAGCAGTTCGAGCGCCTCGCGGCTGACCACTGGGGCGTCGGGACGGCCGCAGTCACCTACCGCGAGGGTACCGTGACACGCCAGGACGGGCCGGAGACCCTCTCGCTTGCCGACCTGGCGGCGCTAGACACCGACCGCGAGGAGTCGCTAACCCGCGCGTCCTACGACTACCAGCACCCCGCAACCGAACTCGAGGACTTCGACGAGGCGCTCGCGCGGAAGCTGCCCGTCTACCCGACGGCGGCCTTCGCCGCCAACGCTCCCATCGTCGAGGTCGACGTCGCGACCGGCGAGGTAGAACTGCTGAAGTTCTACTCGCTACGGGACTGTGGGACCCAGCTCAATCCCGTCATCGTGGAGGGCCAGTCCCACGGCGGGCTCGCGCAGGGCATCGGCGCCGCCCTCATAGAGGAGTTCGGCTACGACGACCGTGGCCAGCCACAGTCCGTCACCCTCTTCGACTACCTGCTGCCCTCGACGACGAACGTTCCCGAGATGGTTCTGGAACACTCCGAGACCCCCTCGCCGTTCACTGTGACGGGCGCGAAGGGGACCGGCGAGGGCGGCATGATCGACGGGCCCGCGGCCATCGCGTCCTCGATCAACCGCGCGCTCGAACCGTTCGACGTCGTGGTCGACGAGATTCCCGCGACGGCCAACCGACTCCGCCGGCAACTCCGTGACCAGGGGGAGTGACCCCGGCGCGGGTCAGCGCGTACGCGTCGAGACGGTGAGGCCGTCACCGAGCGGGAGCAGCGTCGTCTCGAAGTCGGGGTCCTGATCGAGGCGCTCCAGATGGTCCAGAATGCCTCGGGTACTGCGCCGGCCGAGGTCGTCCAGGTCGGCGTCGGCAACCTCGAAGTCGTCGTCTTCGATGGCCCGCAACAGGGCCTCGAAGGAAACGGTGTCGTCGGGCGACTCCCGGCCCGCGGACATGGTGTTGTCGGCAACGACGACGCCGCCGGGGGGGATGGCATCCCGGATGGTCTCGAAGGCGTCGACGTACTGGTACTTCTCGATGTCGAGCAAGACGACGTCGAAGGGGCCGTCGTAGCCGCGGGCGGTCTCGACGGCGTCACCGACCTCGAAGGTCGCACGGCCGGCCGCGCCGAGTCGGTCGAGGTACGACCTGGCCAGGTCGAGGTTGTCGGCGTCGAACTCGGTGAGGACGATATCGCCGTCCTCCGGGAGCGCGCGTGCGAACCAGCACGCCGAGTAGCCATACCCCGAGCCGAACTCGAAGACCCGCTCGGCGTCGACCATCCGGGCCAGCTGGCAGAGCCAGCCCCCGACCGCCGGCCCGACGATGGGGAACCCCTCGCGTTCGGCGTACTCGGCCATCTCGACGAGCACCTCGCCGGGGTCCGGCCCCACGAACCGTGCGAACTGGTCGACATCGGCCGGGACGTGCTCTCCCAGGAACAGCACTGACATGTGTCCGACAAGCTTTCTCCGGGCCCAATATAAGCGTCACTCCCCGTAGACCCGATCCAGTTCCGCGTCCAGGGAGGCGCGAAACCGTTCCTCGCCCGTCTCCAGAATATCGATCACCAGGTCCCCGATGCGCCGGGAGGAGAACACCCCGTCGCGGTACCGCTCGAACGTCTCCGCCTGCGAGAAGTGGCGGTCCAGGATTTCCTCGGCCTCCCTGCGCGTGTACGCCTCGCCCAGGGCCGTCCAGAAGTCCTCTGCCTCCGAGGCGACCAGCGGTTCGAGGTCGCTGGCAGCCTCCTCGAAGTGGTCGAGGAGATGTGCCCGGAGTTCGGCCTCCCCGTCCCCGTCGTAGCGGTTCCACACGGGATTGGTCTCCAGAAACTCCCGCTCGTATGCCGAGAGGTCCTCCTCGCCGCGGACCCGCGCGGCGGTGTACTCGACGAGCACCCGCCCCTGCTCGCGCATCTGCTCTTCGATGCGCTCGGTCACGACCCCCGCGCTCCTCCTGATCGCCCGCCCGGCCAGACCACCGCCCGCTTTCTCCGAGACGACGTCGAGTACCTCCTCGCTCACCCGCTCAAGGAACCGCTGGTAGGTTTTCAGGACGGCGCGTTTCGTCATCCGTCCGGACCTTCGGTAGCACACACTTGGCTCTGTCGCCCGAACAAGACCTTTGTCGGTCACGCCCCTATCCGGGGTATGCGCGACGAAGCCGAAATCCGAGACCAGTACGAGTTCCTCGCCGAACAGCTCGAGGACGAGGAGATGAGCCACGAGAGCGTCCGCCAGATGTTTACCTACTACAAGCGCGCGCTCGGGTGGGTTCTCGAAGAAGAGCACATCTGACTGCGACCCAACCGCGCGGGACCGGTGCTCTCCGGATCGAGAAACGCCATAAATATAAATATGCTAAATAATGTTTTGATAAACTAATTTGAATTGGAAAATCGGTTTTATCCATCTGACGCGGATCTTTGTCGAATTCTGTTATGTATTATCCAGCGCACTAACTTTGTCGTATAATTTGAGTGTTACAAAAGAATCCGTTCGGTTGACCCAGGAACGGAGTGTCCAGGGCGATGGAGTTACGCGCCTGGAGGCTGAGTGTGACTCATGGACGAACACACCCGCGATCCGAGCGTGGGACCGCCGGCGGGGAATCCGACGGGCTGGCTCGCCGACCGTGGCAAGTGGGAGCACGCGACCCTGCGGAGGGCCACGGTACACGGCGTGGCGCTGTACAACAGCGGCGCGTTCCATGAATCGCATGACTGTTTTGAATCAGAGTGGTATAATTACGGCACCGGGACCACCGAAAGCGCCTACGCTCACGGAATGGTGCAGGTCGCGGCGGGCGCGTACAAGCACTTCGATTTCGAGGACGACGACGGTATGCGGAGTCTCTTCGAGACTGCTCTCCAGTACTTTCACGGGGTGCCCAGCGATTACTACGGTGTCGACCTCTTGGACGTGCGCACGACGCTGACGAACGCGCTGGAGGACCCGACGGTCCTGCACGGCTGGCAGATCGCCCTTGACGAGGAGTACCCGACTGCGACTGAGGCCGACTTCGCATACGCCGAGGGTCTGGACTGATAGGCGAGCTCCCGTTTCTCTATCGGGAACCCCCAAACAGTTATTGAATCGGTCGTGTGATTCCTTGATTGTCGAATGGTGGAGACAGACGCGGCAGACATCGAGATTGACGATATCGACCTCACCGATATCTCCCCAAGGGCATGGTGTCTTCTCCGGACAGCGGCCGACTACGACCAGCGGGCCGTTGAGAAGGAACTGGATACCCTCATGCAGGCCCACATCTCGATGCTGGAAAACGACACACGGGGTCTCTCGATGAACCGACTCAAACAGCTCTACGACCTCTACACGGCGGAACTGACGGACGAACAAGTGCGTGCAATCCTCGAACACTTCTGATCCATGGACCTGACACAGCCACGACGCGTTGCCGTGTTCGTGTTCGCCTCTGTAGGAACACTCGCTATCGCCGTCTTGCCACAGCCCACGGGGTTGTCGCTGGCGGGACAGTACGCGATTGCGACGATGTTCTTTGCGGGCGTGCTTTGGGTGACGCGGGCGCTCCCACTTGCGGTGACAGCACTATCGATTCCGGTCTTGCTCACGGGCTTTGGTATATACAATCGACTTACTCCGGCACTGCACGGGTTCGCGGACCCTCTCATTTTCCTCTTCTTGGCGGGGTTCATGCTCGCCAACGCGCTTCAAAAGTACAACATCGATCGCCGGATCGCTCTGTGGATGATGAGTCGACTGGGCTGGTCGCCCCGGTTGCTCGTCCTTGCGATCATGCTTGCGACGGCGTTCCTCTCGATGTGGGTCTCCAATACCGCGACGACAGCGATGATGACCCCAATCGCGCTCGGCGTACTCGGGCAGGTGCTGGGCCGCGAGAATGTCGCGGGGACCGAGCAGCCGTTCTCGAACATGCAGATTGCGACGCTACTGGGGACTGCCTACGCAGCCTCCGTCGGCGGCGTCGGAACGCTCATCGGCACGCCACCCAACGCCGTCCTGGTGGGCTATCTCGATCAGTTCCTCGACTATCAACTCACCTTCGCCGACTGGCTGGTCATCGGGTTGCCGATCGTCGTCGTGACGCTCCCGGTCGTCTGGTGGTTCCTGACATTCGTTCTCTATCCGCCGGAGGTCACCGATGTCACCGCAGCAAGATCCGAGGCGGACCGCTACCTGGTCGAGGAGAGCGCTCGGTCCGCGTGGCCGCAGAGTCGCGGTCATTTTCACGGCGACTGCGACCTTGTGGGTGCTTGGCGGACTCGGCGGCGTCTTCGAGGGCGCGGTCCCCCCGCGCCTGCACACGACACTGTTCGGCGGCGACGGCACCTCACTGTTTGGTACCGACGGCCACCGCGGTCTGTTGTACTTCCCGCTGGTTGGCCTCTACGCGATTCCGGCACTCGTTCTCGCGAACACGGTTGATTGGGACGATCTGGAGGATATCGACTGGGGCACGATCCTCCTGTTCGGCGGTGGCCTCTCGCTCGCCAACGGGCTCGCGACCACCGACGCGACAGAGTGGCTCGCCGAAACAGTCTTCCAGACGGTCGTCGACGCACCCGTCCTGATTGTCGTCGCCGCCGTCGTCCTGTTTGTGATCCTTCTCACCGAAATGACCTCAAACACCGCGACGACAAGCATCATTGTCCCACTCCTCATCAGTATTGGGGGCGTGCTCGCGGCGACGCTCGGGCTCGACCGGGTCGCCGCCGCGATCTTTTTGGCGGTCGCCGGAACGATCGCCGCGTCATACGCTTTTGCCCTCCCCGTCTCGACGCCTCCGAACGCCATCGTCTTCGGAAGCGGCCATATAAAACAGGAGCACATGCTCCGTGCCGGGATGCTGTTGAACGTACTCATGACCATCCTCCTCACGCTGCTCATCACCCTCCTGTTTTACACCGTCTGGCCACGGGTGCTGTGGTGATACGGATTGCTGTCGCTATTTTCCAGGTCGACCGCACGCTGTACTGCGGTCGATCCAGTAATGAACTACAGCAATCCGTATGAGACCCTCGACCGTTCGTTGTTGAAAGGTCGGCGTCCCCGCACCGAGAACACCGGAAGCGGCCGAACGGGGCGTGTATCACCGGTACCTTTATTTGAGATAGCGAAACAATAGCATACTGTGTATCGTTGATACACGGCGTAATCATGACCCGGGACCACAACAGGCGGACGTTCGTAAAGCTCGCAGGGAGCGCAGGTGTAGTTGGACTGACAGGACTGGCCGGCTGTAGCGGCGACGGCGGCGACGGCGACGGTGGCGACGGTAGCGACGGCGGCGACAGCAACGGTGGCGATGGTAGCGACGGCGATGGTGGCGACGGCGGCGACGATATGGACGGGGACGACGGTGGGTCGACCGACGACGGGATGGACGTTATCACCCTCGGCGGCTCGATGAGTCTCTCCGGGGACAACGCCGAGATCAACGAGGTCGGCGGCGTGGAGGCCGGCGACGGAAACACCTACGAACTGGAGATGGTGTTGCGGGACGACGAGACGGACGCCTCGAAGTCGCGGGCAGTATACCAGGAACTCATCGACCAGGAGGGCGTCCAGTATCTCCTCGGGCCCTACTCGAGTACGGTGACGCTGCCGGCGAGCGCGGTTGCGGCGAACAACCAGTTGCCGATGGTCGAGGGTGGCGGTGCGAGTCCCGAAATATTCAGCCAGGGCAACGAGTGGATCTTCGGCCTGCTACCGACGGCCGACAAGTATCCCGGCTCGTTCATCGACATGGTGTCGAACATGGAGCCGGCGCCCTCGCGAGTGGCCCTGCTTTCGGAGGACGACACGTTCAGTACGTCGAGCGCGGAGGGCGCGCGCAACAAAATCGAGGGAATGAACGGGCTGGAACTGGTCGTCGACCGGGAGTTCCCGACAGAGACCTCGGACCTCTCGACGAACCTCGGCCGGGTCCGTGACAACGACGCCGACGTACTGTTGCTGACGGCCCACCAGAAGCACGCGGTCATCGCGGCCGACCAG
>PXSU01000126.1 GCA_003022745.1 Halobacteriales archaeon SW_9_67_25 | reverse complement strand
CCAGTTTCTCCGGCACGTGCCGCGTGATCTCGTGGTCGCCCGGGAGCGGCTCGGGGTCGGTCACGTCCAGGCCAGCTCGCTCGATCCAGTCCTCCTCCAGCGCTGTGTCCAAGGCTTCCGTGTCGACCACGGGGCCGCGGCTGGTGTTGACGAGGACGGCGCTGTCCTTCATCGCGCGGAGTTCGTCCTCGCCGATCCAGTGGCGGGTCGCGTCCAGCAGCGGGACGTGCAGGGTGACGAAGTCGCTGCGTTCGAGCAGTTCGTCCTTGTCGACGAACTGGGCGTCGACGCCGTACTCCGCGAGGTCCGCCTCGATGTCCTCCTGGCGCTTGGCGTCCGTGTAGAGGACCTCCATGTCGAAGCCGGCAGTCCGCTGGGCGACCGTCGAACCGATGTTGCCCAGGCCCACGATGCCGAGCGTCGCGCCGGAGACATCGGGGCCGGTCAGCAGTTTCGGCCCCCAGGTCTCCCACTCGTCGGCCAGGACGTAATCGTTGCCCTCGACGGTCCGGCGGGCGGTCGTCATCAGCAGCGCCCACGCGAAGTCGCCGGTCGTGTCCGAGAGGACGCCGGGCGTGTGTCCGACCGGGATGTCCCGCTCCATGGCCGCCTCGATGTCGACGTGGTCGTACCCGACAGAGAACGTGCTGACAACATCGAGGTTCGGTGATGCGTCCATGACCTCGCCGTCGGTCTCGTCGGTCAGCAGACAGAGCAGCCCGTCGGCCTCCAGTTCCTCGAGTCGCTCGATGATGTGGTCCTTCCCGGGCGGGAGTTTGCCGTCCCAGACGTGCATCTCGGTCTCGGGTTCGACGAGGTCCAGGCCCGCCTGGGGAATCTCGCGGGTGACGTAGACGACGGGGTCGCTCATCAGATGAACCCCTCCGTTGCGAGGCGGTCGACGGCCTCGCGGATGCGCTCCTCGGTGTCGACCAGCGAGACGCGGACGTAGCCGGGCGTGTTGAACGCCTCACCCGGCACGAGGCCGACGCCGGCCTCCCGTGCCGCGTCCTTGCACCACTGCATGTCGTCCTCGGCGTCGATGGGGAACATCGCGTAGAAGGCCGACTCCGGTTCGGCGATCTCGGCGCCCCGCTCTGCGAACAGGTCCACGAGCACCTCCTTGCGGCGCTCGAAGGTCCCCAGCATGTTGTCGACGATGGCGTCGGTATCGGCCTCCGAGAGGGCGTAGGCGGCAGCGTGCTGGGCGAAGTTGACCGCACACGAGACGGCGTGGCTGTGAACCCGGCCGGCCATCGTCGTGTGGTCGGTCGGCGCGGCCATGATTCCCAGCCGGTAGCCCGTCATCGAGTAGGTCTTCGAGACGCCGTTGATGGTGACGGTCCGCTCGAACATCCCGTCCATCGCAGCGAGGCTGGGCTGGTCGCCCTCGAAGATGAGCTCCTTGTAGATCTCGTCGGAGATCACGGCGAGGTCGTGGTCGACCGCGAGGTCCCGGACGCCCTCGAAGGCAGCCTCGGAGAAGACCATCCCGCTGGGGTTGACCGGCGAGTTCAGCATGATCAGCGCCGTGTCGTCGGTGATCGCCGCCGCGAGTTCGTCCAGCGCGGGTTCGAGGTGGAAATCGTGGGGCGAGAGGTCCACGTGGACCGCCTCGCCGCCCGCGAGTTTCACCATCGGCTCGTAGGACGACCACACCGGGTCGAAGACGATGACCTCGTCACCGTCGTCGACCAGGGCCTGGACGCTCTCGTAGAGGGCCATCTTCCCGCCCGGCGTCGCCATGATGTTCTCCGGCCCGTAGTCGAGGCCGTGGCGCTCGTTGAGGTACGAGGCTGCCGCCCGCCGGAGCTTCGGGATGCCGTTCGAGGGCGTGTACGTGGTGTGGCCAGCGTCGAGGGCCTCGTGGGTGGCCTCGAGGATGTCCGGCGGCGTCTCGAAGTCGGGCTGGCCGACGCTCAGGTCGATGATGTCCCGACCCTGCTCCTGTAGCTCCGAGACGAGGTCCGTGATGACGAATGGGGCGGCGGGTTCGACCGCGTTGACCCGTTCCGCGAACTGGTCGTCGTTCATCGGACCGGACCCCCGCACGCGGCCGGCGTGTCTGTGCAACTCTCGCTGTGCCGTGTAGTGCCTGTCATTGCCACTGTTTAGTCAGGCAGACAGATTCCTAATAACGGTTGCCTTCGGCTCTCGTTTCCCGCACTCAAACTCGTGTTATATATTTTTTGATATTCTGTGTCCCGGTAGCTGCCGTCCGCCTGGCACGCCCGGTCGAGAGGCACGGACCGGTTCCTTTTGACTGCCCCTCTCGAAAGACAGCCATGGGTGAACCCGGAGTCGACTACGGCGACATCGAGGCCGCCCTCGCGCGACTCGACGACCCGAGCGTCGTCAGGGAGACGCCGGTCGACCGCAGTACGACCCTCGAAGGCAAGACGGGCGCAGCGTCGGTCCGTCTGAAGATGGAGCACCTCCAGTGGACGGGGTCGTTCAAGCCACGCGGCGCGTACAACACGGTCGCCAAACGCCTGGAGGAGGGTGACCTCGACCACGTGGTCGCGGCGAGTGCGGGCAATCACGCCCAGGGGGTCGCCCTCGCGGCGACAACGCTCGGCGTCGACTCGACGATCGTCATGCCCAAGACCGCCCCACAGGCGAAAGTCGAGGCAACGCGCGGGTACGGTGCGTCCGTGGAACTCGTGGGGCGGGACTTCCAGGCTGCCATGGAATTCGCCCGCGAGCTGGTCGCGGAGACGGACGCCGAGTTCATCCACGCCTTCGACGACCCCGCCATCGTCGCCGGCCAGGGAACCCTGGGCGTCGAGATGTGCGAGGACGCCCCGGACATCGACACCGTCATCGTCCCCATCGGCGGGGGTGGGCTGATCAGCGGTGTCGCCACCGCCTTTGCCGAACACAGTCCCGGAACGCGCATCGTCGGCGTCCAGGCCGAGGGGGCCGCGACCGTCGCCGACAGCCTCGCCAAGGGGGAGCCGATCACCCTCGACTCCGTGGATACTATCGCCGACGGCATCGCGACCGGCGGCGTCTCCGGGCTGACGCTCGGCATCATCGACCGGCACGTCGACGAGGTGGTGACGGTCACGAACGGCGAGATCGCCGACGCCATTCTCCTGTTGATGGAGCGGGCGAAACAGGTCGTCGAGGGCGCCGGTGCGGCCTCGGTCGCCGCCCTCCTCTGTGGGGACCTCGACGTGACCGGCAAGTCCGTGATGCCGTTGCTCTGTGGCGGCAACCTCGATATGACGATGCTGCGGACGGTCCTCATCCACGCGCTGACACGGCGCGAGCAGATCATCCGGCTCCGGGTACGCATCCGCGACGAACCGGGGAAGATGGACGAACTCTCGGGCATCATCAGCGATCAGGGGGCCAACATTCATGCCGTGCGACACGACCGCGCTATCGACGACCTCGACATCGGCGAGGCCTACCTCGTCTTCGAGGTCGAAACCGGCGGGGCCGACCACGCAGGGCGGGTCGTTGACGCCATCGCCGGCCGGGACTACGACGTGGCGGTCGTCAACCGGGCACCGAGTAGCTGATACTTACTGACGCTGGTCCGAATCGACAGACTGCGGCCTTCCGTTGGCTGTTCCACCGGCCGCCGATATTCCAGATCATACTTAAATATGTTAATAGCTACAGGCGAACGTTTATATGGGGCCCTTCACTGGACTTATACCGAGGTACCGTAGTATGGCAGTTGATAGCACGCTGGGCGGAGAGAGTGGTGCGCAGGCGTGTGAACGTTCTGCGAGGCGGCTACGGTGGCGGTGCAGTTCGGCGACAGTGGACAGGTCCCCGAAAGGGTGAGATGGGACTTACGATCAACGACGCACACATGACAGAATACTCGACTGTCGACAGGCACGTGCACAGTACGGAGGGATACTATGGCTGAAGGCGAAGAGGAGCAAGTCGGCGAGATGTCCGACGGGCTCCAGGTGGAGCTGTTCCACCCCGAGTCCGACCGCGAACCGGGCGACACGAACATCCAGGGGATGGGATTCGACGTCCACCCGGTCGTGTTCCCCGTGTCGCTGGTACTCATCGCCGCGTTCATCGTCGCGACCATCGCGCTCGGTGACCAGGCAGCGGAGGTGTACAACGGCATCTTCAGCTTCCTCACCGGGAACTTCGCGTGGTTCTTCATCCTCTCGGTGAACATCTTCATCATAACAATCGTCTACTTCGCGGCCAGCAAGTACGGCAACATCAAGATCGGCGGCGTAGAGGCCGAGAAGGAGTTCAGCGACTTCTCCTGGATGGCCATGCTGTTCAGCGCCGGCATGGGCATCGGCCTCATGTTCTTCAGCGTCGCCGAGCCGATGTGGCACTTCGGTAGTGCCGACTCGGACTTCATGGTCGTGCCGCCCTTCTTCGACGCGGTCCAGGGCGGGACGGGCGCGGCCGCCAACGCCGCGATGGCACAGACGTTCTACCACTGGGGCTTCCACCCGTGGGCGATCTACGGACTGGTCGCGCTCGGGCTGGCCTTCTTCTCCTTTAACCGCGGCCTGCCCCTGACCTTCCGGTCGATCTTCTGGCCGCTGCTGGGCGAGCGCATCTACGGCTGGCCGGGCCACCTGATCGACCTCATTACCGTGTTCGCGACGCTCTTTGGCCTCTCGACGTCGCTGGGCCTGGGCGTCTCGCAGGTCAACACCGGCCTCTCGTACGTGGGTGGTGACCTGCTGGGAGTCGTCGACGTTCCGATCGGAACTTTCCCGCAGGTCGCGCTGATCGCGGGCATCACCGGCATCGCGACGCTGTCGGTCGCCGCAGGGCTGGACGGCGGTGTCAAGCGCCTCAGCACGCTGAACCTCTACGTGATGCTCACGCTGCTGGCGTTCATGCTCATCGTCGGGCCGACCATCTACATCCTCGGCGTTTTCTCCGGCGGGATGTCGACGTACTTCAACAACTTCCTCGGGCTCGCGTTCTTCACCGGCGGCGCAACTGGCGCCGCCTCGGTCGGTGGCTACACGGTCAGCGGCTGGATGGGCGCGTGGACCATCTTCTACTGGGCCTGGTGGATCGCGTGGTCGCCCTTCGTCGGGATGTTCATCGCGCGCATCTCCAGGGGCCGGACGATCCGCGAGTTCATGATCGGCGTCCTGCTGTTGCCGACCATGTTCTCGTTCCTCTGGCTGTCGACCTTCGGCGGCTCCGCGCTGTTCGTCGAGCTCCAGCAGGGCGGCGGCGTCGCGTCAGCCGTGATCAACCAGGGTCAGACTGTCGCGATGTTCTCGTTGCTCGCGCAGTTCCCGCTGGGTGCGGTGACCGGGCTGATTGCCACGCTGCTGGTGGTCACCTTCTTCGTGACCTCGTCTGACTCGGGGTCGCTGGTCATCGACCACCTGACCTCGGGCGGCAAGCACGACGTCCCGAAGACCCAGCGCATCTTCTGGGCACTCACCGAGGGTGCGGTCGCCGCGATTCTGCTGATCGGTGGCGGCCTCACCGCGTTGCAGACCGCGGCAATCTCGACTGGCCTGCCCTTCGCGGTGATCCTCCTGCTGATGTGCTATACGGTGTACCTGGGGCTCGACAACGAGTACCAGATCCTCGAATCCGAGGAGTTCGCCGAGCGCATCGAGGACCTCACCGCAGAGGGAGATGTCGAGGTCGTCACAGCCGGCGACGAGATGGTCATGGACGTACAGGAGGCCGACGAGAGCAGCGGCGACTGACGGCGATACTCGCTTGCGTTTCGTTTTTTCGCGCCGACGTCACCAGCCACCGGAGACTGCCCTGTCGGTCTCCTCCTGAGAACGGGTCGCTACGCTCGTCAGGTAGTGCAGCAACGCCGGACCGGAAACCGCGCTCGGACAGTCAGTAATAGTCCCACTCGTCGTCGCTGTCGCCCTTGCTGACCCCGTCGGTGGCGCTCGCGTTCTCCTTGTCTTCGGGCCACTCGACGCCGCCGCCGCGCGTCTGTTTGTAGGCGTAGTAGCCCAGGGCGACGAGCATCATCACCAGCAACAGCGTCGCCATGACAGTGGCTGCCTGGGCGAGCGATCCGAGCAGTCCGTCTGTCGGGAGCTGGAGTACGACTGCGTCCATATTTGCGGTAGGGACTCCAGTGTGATGAGTGTTGGCGTCTACCCGAGTGCGGGCACGCAACGACCGCTCACTCGACGAGTGGCAGCACGATACCGAACACGAAGACGCCCAGGAGGGCGACCAGCGTTCCGAGGATAACGGCGTCCAGCAACAGCGTCTGTTCCCGTTCGGGCAGCGTCACGACGGTGTGGGCGAGCAGTTCCCCGAGCGCGCCCACGACGAAGAGCACGGCACCGACGAGAAAGCCCTGCCTGGCACGCTTCGCGTAGTCGATCGAACTGGTGTAGCTCGTGTGAGAGATGCCCCTATCGGGGCGGCAAAGTCACTCGGTCTCTCTCTCGACCTCGGCCTGGACGGACCGTTCGGCGTGGATCCACCGCCGGGTAGGGCCCCCGACACCGACCGAGACTAGCAGCATCCACAGCACGAGGCCAGCGACTGACGGCAACAGCCACACGCCAGCACCGACGGCGGCGACGGCGACGAACCCGTGCCAGCGCTGCCCCTCGCCCCGGAGGTCGACGAGCCAGGTCCCCAGGACGGCGAACCCGAGGCCCGCCAGTGCGAGGAAGATGACACCCAGGGTCGCCGAACTCCCGGCCTGCAACACCGTCGGGTCGAGGCCGGTGTTGGCCAGTTGCGTCGACAGTACGCCTGCGACGAAGAAGAGCACGATGTGGGCGAGGAAGCCGTAGACGACGGAGACGAACGGACTCTCCAGCGAGGCCTCGACCGACCGGTCGACGACGTCGCCGTACCGCCCCAGCACTGCGAGTCCGGCGGGCACCACGAGCAGGAACGCCGCGACTGCCCGGAGCCAGGGCGTGTCGGCGAATGTCGAGGGGTCGAACCCGCCGACGGCGAGCGCGAGGCCGGAGGACATACACCGAGTTGCACGGGTTAGCGGGAAAACCTGTCGGAACCGTGGTCGGGTTGACAGAGCGTGTGTACGCCCGGCGAACAGCGACGAGCGACTTATGTCGTTGGATTCCTTATAGCGGATAGTGACGACACCAGGTCCAGAGACGGCAGACGCCATCGACGGGGAGGAGAGCGACGGTCCGCCGCCGCTGTCGGTCCTCCTGGGAACGCTCAAGGATGTGGTCGTGAAAATCGCCAAACCACTCAAGCGGGGCGAAGGACCGAACAAATTCGACCTCTCGGCCGCCGAGACGGCGACGACAACCTACGACGGCGACGTCGGGTGGGACAAGCGCCCGCCGGCAGTACTGAAGTGTCCGCGTTGCGAGAGCGAGATCCTCCAGCACAACGCCCAGGACAGCATCGACTGCCAGCGGTGTGTCGCGGAGTTCGGCTACGAGGAGTTCGGCGACCTGGACCTGGTGTACATGGGCTGTCCGCGGTGCAAAAACCAGATGGTCCACGGCCAGCGCCACCCCGAGAAATTCGACATTCCGGAGTGGGCTACCTGCGACGACTGCCGCTACCACTGGGAGTTCAAGCACTCCTACGACCGGCCCAGCGACCGCGAGCGGACCGACGTGCGTTAGACTATTGCCCCGGGGGGACATTGCCCAACTTGATGGTCGACGTAGTACCGACGGGCCTTGCCGTGGTGGTGGTCGTTCTCTTCGGCATCGGGCTGTGGGCGATGTCGGCAGGGAACCTGACGCTGGCGGGGACGAGCTTTCTCAGTGCCTCTATCGGCATCTACTTCCGGGAGACACGGCTGCAAGAATCGTGACTGGACGGTAGGGCACCGCGAGCAGTCACCGACGGCGGACAGCAGGCCGTCTCAGACCTTGTCGCGGGACTCCCGCACCGTCGTCACCGGTACCGACGACGTCCGGACGACCTTCTCCGTGGACCCACCCAGGAGGGCCCCGACCTTCCCGCGGTAGGCCGCCCCCATGACGATCAGGTCGATGTCGTTCTCCTCGGCGTAGTCGGCAACCTCTTCATGGACGGCGCCGGTCTGTATCACTTTGACACAATCGAGGCCCGCCTCGTTTGCTCGCTCGCAGACCTCGCTCGTGACTTCCTCGCCGTACTCCCGGTATCGTTCGCGCATCTCCTCCTCGTCGTCGCGGATGTACATCGCCCGGGGCGCACCAGGCAGGTCCGCCACGTACAGTGCGTGGACTGTCGCGTTGACCGACTCTGCCAGGTCCAGACCGTGGTCGGCCCCGATGTCCGATTCGTCCGAGCCGTCGTACGGAATCAGTATGTTGTCGTACATGTGGCCTCGATTCATGTTCTCATATCGGATAGAAATAACTTTGGGACGGGGCGGTCCCGGTTTCGACAGACAGGGACCGACAGCGGGGTATCGACTCCGTCCACGGTCGATCGAGAGCCCGAGACGTGCGCTTCTGTCCCCGCCGACGCCGCTTTCTGGCACAACCAAGACATGGTCGAATAGTGATGTGTTTTGTCAGAGTAACCCGTCGGGACGTCGGTTGGCGCTGGCGCCGCCCCGCCGGCACTCATTTATACGGAGTCCTGCGTATGGGTTGTCAGTGGCCAGTGACGTTCCGGAGGAACGGCGGGATTCGACCCTCGAAGAAGTGTTCTACCACACCGACAGGGTCCCGTTCGTCTACTGGCGGGAGTTCTCGAACGCGAAGACCGCGGTCCTGGTGACGGGGCTGATGGCGGTCCTCTCGTTCGTGACCGGACTCTCGAGGCTCAGCCAGGGGACCGTCCCCCTCGAGGGGCCGCTGGGGGTGCTGTTCCCGGGAGCGGCCCCGTTCGTCACGTTCGCGGGCGTGGTCTTCGCGTTCGTGCTGGCCATCCTGACGGTCGGCCTGCGGGGGCGCAAGCGCCTGGCGTGGTACGCGGCGATGGTCGTGCTCCCGGTCGTCGGAATGTTGCCGCTGGCGACGCTCCAGCGCACCGAGATTCCGCTGCTGTTGCTGGTGTTGATTGCACTGCCGTTGCTGGCAATCAACCGCGGTGCCTTCGACCAGGTGGACCGACGCCGTCTACTACGTCATCATCACCGTCTCGACGGTCGGGTACGGCGACATCACGCCGACGACTCCGACGACGAAGTGGTTCTCGCTGTCGATCGTCCTCCTCGGGTCGGGCGCCTTTACCGTCGCCATCGGGTCGCTGATCGTCCCGGCCATCGAGTCGCGCATGGCTGCTGCATTCGGAAACATGACACCATCAGAACTCACACTCCTCGACGACCACGTGCTCATCCTCGGGTACAGCGACATCACGGACTCGTTGCTCGACGAACTGGACGACCATGTCGACGTCGTCGTCATCACCGACGACTCCGACGAGGCCGCGGACCTCAACGACAGGGACGTAAACGTCCTGACTGCCGACCCGACCGACGAGGCGGCACTGCGGGACGCCCGCATCCAGGACGCCCGCGGGACCGTGGTCGCGACGCGGGACGACGCCCAGGACGTCCTCGCCATCCTCGCAGCAAAGAAGGAAAACCCCGACGTCCGTGTCGTCGCCGCGGCCAACGAAGAGAACAACGTCACGAAACTCGAGGAGGTCGGTGCCGACGAGGTCATCAGTCCGATGGTCATCGGCGGACGCATCCTCGGCAAATCCATCCTCGACGGGACGTCCACGGAGAGTTTCTTCGAGGACGGCGCGAGCGGTGACGAGGCCTCCGAGGAGCAGACAGCGGCCACGGCCGAGGGTACCGCCGGGGAGGACGGCGGCGACGAACCCGACTCCTGACCGTCGTTACAGCCGCGGCGGCGGTACTTCTTTACCGTCCGACGACAACAGAATGTTATGGGATTTCACGGTGTCAGCGCCGTCGAGCGAGCCCTCAAGAAGGTACTGGCTCCGCTCTGTGTGGCGTCGGGTGTGGTCGTCGTCTCGGGCTTTTTCTTCCCGGACGCTCTGGCAGCCATCGTCAGCGGTCAGGGGTGGCTCGTGGTCTCGTTGCTGTTCTTCGGGTCGGTGCTGGCCTATCTGGCCGTGCTGCCTGGCAGAGGCGACGGCACCGACGACACCCTGAGCGGGGCGGCGTACTTCCTGCAGATCCGCCGGCTCGGTCCCGTTGATACCGTCCGTGACTTCCTCTCCCGGCACGACCCGGTGACCTTCGGCGTGCCGGTGGCCGGGCTGGTCGCCTTCTTTGTCCTCCAGACCCTCCTCCCTGAGCGGACAATCGCCGCCGTCGGGGCCGTCGAGGGCGTCGTGACGGGCCAGCTGGGTCCCCTCTTCGTCGCCGTGATGCTCCTGTCGGTGGTGTTCTGTCTGTATCTCCTGTTCGGGTCGCTCGGCGACGTCAGACTCGGCGGCCCGGACGCCGAACCGGCCTACTCCTACTCGGTGTACTTCACGATGTTCTTCAGCGCGGGCATCGCCGCCGGCATCGTCTTCTGGGGCCCGGCAGCCGGGCTCTTCCACTACGGCACTGTGCCGCCCTTCTTCGACGTGCCCGCCCAGTCCGACGCCGCCATCACCGCCGCGCTCACGACGACGCTCTTTCACTGGGGATTCTCGGCCTGGAGTGCCTACATCGTCGTCGGCGTTCCCATCGCGTACTTCGTCTACCAGCACGGCGCGCCGCTGCGGGTCTCGTCGCTGCTGACGCCGTTCCTCGGCGTGGACGGGCTGGACTCGAACTGGTGTCGGCTGGTCGACCTGCTGGCGGTGTTCGCGACCGTCGGGGGCATCGCCACCTCGGTGTCCCTGGTCGGCCAGCAGTTCCTCACCGGCATCAACTACCAGTGGGGTGTTCCCTTCGACTCGACGGGAGCCCTCCTGTTCGCCGCGGGCCTGACGCTCGTGTTCGTCATCTCGGCCCAGTCGGGCGTCCACCGGGGCATCCGGCGCAACTCCGTGGTCAACGTCCTCCTGTTTGCCCTCGTCGGTATCCTCCTGCTCGCGCTGGTACCCCGGTCGTTCGTCATAGAGGAGGGGTCCCGGGCCGTGGGTTCGTACGTGGTGAACTTCGTCCCGATGAGCCTGACGCTGGGCGGGGAGTGGATCGCGGCCTGGACGGTGTTCAACTGGTCGTGGTGGTTCTCCTGGGCGCCCTTCGCGGGACTGTTCCTCGCCGCGCTCTCGCGGGGCCGGCGCATCCGGACGGTCGTGTTCACGGGCTTCGTCGCCACCTCGCTGGCGACGATGGTGTGGTTCCTCCTGATGGGCGCCACTTCGTTGTACGTCCAGCACCGGGGCATCGCGGACGTCCTGGGGGCCATCAGCGCAGCGGGCGGCTCGGAGGCGGTCGCCGGCTACCCCGTTCTGGACGCCCTGCCGCTGAGCGAGTTACTCATCTTCCTGTTCCTGGCGCTGATAATCGCTTTTATCGTCACCTCGGCGGACACCTCGACGCTGGTGATATCCATTCTCGCGAGCAGGCGGACGCTCGCCCCCACGACGGGCACCATCGTGGTGATGGGTGTCTTCCAGGGACTGGTCGCGGTCGGCGTCCTCGTGACCGGCAGCAGCGCGGTCCTCCAGACGGCCGCCGTCCTCACTGGCGGGCCCTTCGCCATCGTCGCGCTGGTCGCTATCGCCGGGCTCGTGGTGGGCTATCGCCGCGACGGTCGCGAGGACAAGGCCCTGCACGACCGGGCCCAGGAGACGCTCGACGAGCGTGGCGTGACGCTGGTGCCGGAGCGACCCGACCTCCGCGAGGGGAAAGAGCCGTGACGTCCTCCCCGGCGTAACGCCGAGTTCGGTCCCCGGGTCAGAACAGTCCCGAGATGGTGCCGTCGGAGTCGATGTCCATCTCGGCGGCTGCGGGCGTCTCGGGCAGGCCGGGCAGCGTGAGGACGTCGCCGGTGAGGACGACCAGGAAGCCCGCCCCCGCGGACGGGTAGACCTCCTTGACCTCCAGCGTCCAGCCCTCGGGCGCGCCCTTCAGCGACGGATCGTCCGAAAGCGAGTGGAAGGTCTTGGACATGCAGATCGGGACGTCGTCGAACCCGAGGTCGGTGAGCCGCTCGATGTCGCGCTCGGCGTCGCCGTAGTACTCGACGCGCTCGGCGCCGTAGATTTCGGTGGCGACCGTCTCGATTTTCTCCTTGATCGGGGCGTCGTCCGGGTAGAGGTACTCGAAGGTCGAGTCGGCCTCGGCGGCCGCCGACACCTTCTCCGCGAGGTCCATCCCGCCCTCGCCGCCGTCGCTAAAGACGTTCGACTCGGCTGCCCGCACGCCCAGTTCCTCCTCGCAGTGCTCGAGGACGGCCGCTATCTCGGCGTCGGTGTCGCTCGGGAAGCGGTTGATCGCCACCACGACGGGCACGCCGAACTGCTGGAGGTTCCGGACGTGCCTGTCGAGGTTCTCGAAGCCACCCCGGACGGCCGCGACGTCCTCTTCCTCGAGGGCGTCGACGTCTGCCGGCCACATGTCCTTGCCGTGGTACTTCAGGGCCCGGACGGAGGCGACGATGGTGACGGCGTCGGGTTCGATGTCGCCCAGCCGGCAGACGATGTTCATGAATTTCTCGGCACCCAGGTCCGACCCGAAGCCGGCCTCGGTGATGAGGTAATCCGAGAGGTGGGCGGCCACGTCGTCGGCCATCAGCGAGTTGGTCCCGTGGGCGATGTTGGCGAAGGGGCCGCCGTGGACAAAGGCGGGCGTCCCCTCGATGGTCTGGACGACGTTCGGCTTGAGGGCGTCCCGCAGGAGGATCGTCACCGCGCCAGTCGCGTCGATGTCGTCGACGGTGACGGGCTTGCCGTCGCGGTCGTAGGCGACGATGATGCGCGCGACCCGCTCCTTGAGGTCCTGGATGCCGTCGGCGAGACAGAGCACGGCCATCAGTTCGGAGGCGGCGGTGAGGATGAACCCGTCCTCGCGGGGGACGCCGGTGACGTCGCCGCCCAGCCCGATGACCGTCTCCCGGAGCACGCGGTCGTTCATGTCGATTGCGCGGGGCCAGTTGACCCAGTTGACCGCGATTTCGAGGTGAGGTCGTTGTGCTGGTGGACGTGGTTGTCCAGCATCGTCGAGATGAGGTTGTGCGCCGCGGTCAGCGCGTGGAGGTCGCCGGTGAAGTGGAGGTTGATGTCCTCCATCGGGAGGACCTGGGAGTGGCCCCCGCCGGCGGCCCCGCCCTTCACGCCGAAGACCGGCCCCAGCGACGGCTCCCGGATGGCGATGAGGGCGTCCTCGCCGATCCGGTTGAATGCCTGGCCCAGCCCCACGGTCGTGACCGTCTTCCCCTCGCCCAGCGGTGTCGGGGTCATTCCCGTCACGAGGACGAGGTTGGCGTTCGCGTCCTGCTCCTCCTGGACGCGCTCGATGGCGTCGAGTTTCACCTTCGCCTTGTGTTCCCCGTACAGCTCCAGATCCCCGGTCCCGAGGCCGAGTGGTTCGACGACGTCGGCGATATGCTCTTTCTCTACGGACTGTGCGATCTCGTACCCCCGATGCGGTAATCAATGTTGGCGTTTCAGTAGGGGAGCCGATATGACGTGTTTCGGACCACCCGCTTGATCGGTAGTGCCGACGGAGGGTCTACCAGTACGATCAAGACGATTTCTCACTCGACGGCCCGGCCGCAGGCCGCGACGTACGCCTCGAGGTCCCGCTCGACGTCGGGGTCGAGGCGCGGTCGCTCGTAGGCGTCGAGTTGTCTCTCGACGCGGTCCCGGGCCCGTTCCATCGTCGATTTCCGGCCGTTTGCCGCCCAGTCGCTGTGGGAGCGTTTGTCGATGACCGAGGGGTTGAAAAACTCCCCCTCTTCGAGGGCCGCGTCGAGGAAGTGCCCGGCGGGTTCGACCTCTGCGATCCGCTCCAGTTGCAGGCGGTCGGGGTCGAGGCTAAAGCCCCGGCGAAACCGGTCGAGGTACCGCAGTGCCTCGCAGTCGAGGACGAACTTCTCGGGCGAGACAGTCTCGTATGACCCGAGGATGCCGGCGGCGTGGAGCACGTAGTCGACCCCCGCCATGTCGGTGACCGCCTGGACGAGCATCGACTCGAACCCGCTCTGGTAGTCCAGCCCCTTGGCGTCGGTCAGGCCGCCCCCCGCACGCGTCGGCACGCCGTAGTAACGACCCAGCTGGGCGGCGACGGTGACGACCAGCGCCGACTCGGGGCTGCCGATCGACAGCGAGCCATAGCGCGTGTCGATGTTCGAGGTCGGGACGCCGTAGACGATCGGCGTCCCGGGGTTTATCTGCTGGGCGAGCGCGATGCCGACGAGTGTCTCTGCGTTGGCCTGTGCGATGGAGGCGGGCAGCGTCTCCGGGCCCGACGCGCCGGCCATCGTGAACGAGGAGACCAGCAGTGGCTGGCCGGCCTCTGCGAAGGCCATCAGCCCGGCGAGCATCTCGGCGTCGATCCGTCTGGGCGGGACGGTGTTGACCAGCCCCGCGACGTAGGGCTTCCCGAGGTCGCGGTCGTCGACGGCGATGCCGACCATGTCGAGACACTCCCTGGCGCGGGTCCCCCCGCGGGCGGTCGCCATGACCGGCTGGTCCGACAGCGCGAGCGAGCGTTTGAGCATCGCGAAGTGTTTCTCGCGGCCGTCGACGTCGACCGGTTCACAGACGCTGTAGCCCGTGCAGTTGATGACGTCCTCGACGTGGGCGAGTTTGGTCAGCGTCTCGTAGTCAGAGAGCCGGGAGCGGCGCCGGCCCTCCCCCAGCGTGTGGACGTACGGTGGCCCGTACCCGGGCGCACGCACCGGACCGGCGTCCCCGCCGACCGGGAGGTCCTTCTCCGGGTTGCGGGCGTGGAGGACGAACTCCGAGGGTGCGGCTGCGAGGCTCTCCTTGATGACCTCTCTCGGGACCGTAACGACGTCGTCGTCGTCGACCTCCGCGCCGCAGGCACGGAACACGGCCCGCGCACGCTCGTGGTCGAGCTGGATCCCGAGGTCAGCGACGATGTGCATCGACGCCTCGTGGATGGCTTCCAGCCCCCGCTCGTCCAGCCGTTCGAGCGGGGCGATGTCCGTCGTCCCGGCGGGTTTGTTCACGCCGCCCGGTAGTGTCAGTCACCTCATAAGGGTTTCAGATGGGCTACGCGGACCGCCGCTCGCGCTCGTCGTATCTGGGAAATGATTGGTTGTAATTCACTTCGACCGCGACCTCGTCCCGGTGGTTTTCAAATAGCTCCGGCCGGGATGGGTGGTATGGAGTACCACGAGGCGGTCAACACGCTGGAGGGTCTGCGGCGCGTCCGCCCCAAACTCGGGACCGAGACGACGGCCTCGTTGCTGTCGTTTCTGGACGTCCCGTACGGGGACCTCTCGGCGGTCCAGATTGCTGGCTCGAACGGCAAGGGGAGTACCGCCCGCGTCCTCGAACGGGTCCTGACCGAGGCCGGCCTCGACGTCGGGCTGTACACCTCCCCGGACCTCAACGATGTCCGGGACCGCGTGCGCGTCTGCGGTCGACCCATCCCGAAACACCAAATCGTCGCGTTCGTCGAGGCGGCCTGGCCCTTCGTCGTCGAGCGGTCCGTCGAGGGGTCGGCGCCCACCTTCTTCGAGGTGGCCACCGCCATGGCGCTGTGGCACTTCGACCGCGAGGACGTCGACGTCGCGGTCCTCGAGGTGGGTATCGGCGGCCGGTACGACGCCACGAGCGTCGTCGATCCCGAAGCCGCCGCGGTCACGACCGTCAGCCTCGAACACACCGACCTGCTGGGCGAGACCGTCGCGGAGATCGCCAGCGACAAGGTGCAGGTCGCCCCCGCCGACCGGCCGCTCGTGACCGGTGCCACCGGGGATGCGCTCGCGACCATCCGCGAGGAGACCGACATCCTCAGGGTTGGTCCGGGTCCCGGGGGGATCGACGGAACGGCAGATTCCCCCGAGGTCGACGTCCGGGCCACGGAAACGGAGATGATATCGGCGACGGAGTCGGCGGTGTCCATCGCCGGCCCGGACTGGTCGGTCGAGACCGAGACCTCCCTGCTGGGCAGGCACCAGGCGGTCAACGCCGGCATCGCGGCCGCGCTCGCACGGCAGGTCGCCGATGTCTCCGAGGCGACCATCGCGGCGGGCGTCCGGAACGCTACCTGGCCCGGCCGCTTCGAGATCGTCGAGCGGGCACCGCTGGTCGTCCTCGATGGCGCACACAACCCCGCGGCCTGCGAGACGCTCGCGACGCTTCTGGACCGGTACGAATACGACCGCCTGCGGCTGGTCTTCGGCGCGATGCACGACAAGGACCACGTCGCGGTGGCACGCGCACTCCCCGACCCCGACAGCGCCTACATCGCCGCCCCGGGGGTCGACCGCGCGCAGGACACCGACACCCTCGCTACCGTCTTCGAGGGCGAGACCGGGGCCGATGTCTCCCAGCTCGACGCCGTGCTCGGCGCCCTCGACCGGGCCCTCTCCGACGCCGCGGAGGACGACTGTGTCCTCGTCGCGGGCTCGCTGTACACCGTCGGCGAGGCACGCGACCACTGGACACGACTCCCGCGGGCGGTCCGGACCCCCACCGAGGGACAGGTCCGCTCGCTCATGCGCGAGTCGAACGTCCCCGCCGGGAAGCGCAGGGAACACGCCGCGAGCGGCGTCCACCGGACAGTGCGGCTCCACGCCCGGCGGGCGATGGCCGCAGAACTCCGCGAGGTCGCCTTCGCCGTCGGCGCCCGGTGTGTCGTCTCGGGCATCACCGCCGCCGACCAGCACGTCGAGGTGGTGCTGACCGGGACGCTGGCCCAGTACCGGCGTCTCGCCCGGAAACTGCGAGACAGCGAGGGCGAGGGCCGGCATCTGGCGGCCCAGATCCGCCGGGCACTGCGCGCGGACACCGAAGGGCCGTCGGCCTGGCGGGACGAGGGCGGTACGGATGGAGCCGCCGGCGCGGGAAACGGGACGAGCGACGGGGACTACCCCTGGAACCGGAAGACTGCGGTGATGGGCATCCTGAACGTGACGCCGGACTCGTTCCACGACGGGGGCCGGTACGAGGCCCTCGAAGACGCCCTCGCGCGGGCCGAGGAGATGGTCGCGGCGGGCGCGGACGTGGTCGATGTCGGGGGCGAGTCGACGCGGCCGGGCGCCGACCCCGTCCCGGTCGAGACGGAGCGCGAGCGCGTCCTGCCGGTCGTCGAGCGCCTCGCGGACCTCGACGCGATGGTCTCCGTGGACACCCGCAAGCCGGCCGTCGCGGCGGCCGCACTCGACGCCGGGGCGGACATCGTCAACGACGTGACGGGGCTGGCCGACGCGAAGATGCGCCGGCTGGTGGCCGACCGCGGGGTGCCGGCGGTCGTGATGCACAGCCTCGCCGCCCCGGTCGACCCCGAGCGTGGCTACCGGTACGACGACGTCGTCGACCACATCCTCGCGGCGCTGAACGAGCGACTCCTGCTGGCCGAACGGGCGGGCATCGACCGCTCGCAGGTGATCGTCGACCCCGGACTGGGCTTCGGGAAGGAGGCGGCCGAGAGCTTCGAGTTGCTCGACCGGCTCCGGGAGTTCCGCGCGCTGGGCGCGCCCGTGATGGTCGGGCACTCGAACAAGTCGATGTTCGCGGACGTCGCGGGCGAGGACCGGACTGCCCCGACGGTCGCGGCGACCGCGCTCGCGGCCGACCGTGGGGTCGACCTCGTGCGCGTCCACGACGTCGCACCCAACGCCGCCGCCGTGCGGACTGTGCGTGCGACCCTCGACAGCCGCTGAACCCCGGATTCCGGTCCGTGCCGGCGCGTGCCGACGGCCGGTTATTTCACAACTCATCAAATAATGGACTTCTTGTGGGACGATGGTGTGATTCGGGCGGTGGAGGCGCTCGAACCGGACGATTTATCGTGACCCTAGCCTCGACATCAGAAAGGAGAGTAACAGATGAGCCAGAGCGACTTTCCGTCGAGTGCGGACACGGTCATTATCGGTGCCGGTATAGTCGGGAACAGCCTCGCGTACCATCTTGCCGAGATGGGGCGGGACGATATCCTCATGATCGACAAGGGTCCGCTGCCGGACCCGGGTGGATCGACCGGGCACGCGTCGAACTTCCTGATGCCCGTCGAGCACTCCAAGGAGATGACCCACCTGACGCGCCGGAGCATCGAGCAGTACAAGGAGATGGACACCTTCGAGAACAGCGAAGGGATCGAGGTCGCCCGCACGGACGAGCGGATGGCGGAACTCGACCGCCGGATGCAGTCGGCCAAGTCGTGGGGCGAATCCGGCACACTTCTCACTCCCGAGGAGGTCAAAGAGAAAGTCCCCTACATCAACGAGGACATCATCAAGGGTGGCTTCCTCAGCGAGGGCGCCGGTACCTGTGACCCGTTGCGCGCGGGCGACATCATGCGCGAGCGGGCTGGCGACGCCCTGGAGACCTCGCCCAACACCGAGGTGCTCGATTTGCACGTCGAGGGCGGCGAGATCCAGGCTGTCGAGACCGACCGCGGTACCGTCGAGGCGGGCGAGGTGGCCATCGCTGCGGGGCTGTGGAGCCCGAAGATCGCGCAGATGGCCGGGACGGACATCCCACTCAAGCCGGCTGTCCACCAGCTCATTAGCGTCGGACCCATCGACTTCTTCGAGGACTACGAGGGCGAGATTTCTTTCCCCGTCGTGCGGGACATGGACACCCAGATGTACGAGCGCCAGCACGGCAACGACATGGAGGTCGGCTCCTACCAGCACCGCCCCATCCTGTGGGACGTCGACGATGTCCCCTCCATCGACGAGGCGCCCCTTTCGCCGACGCAGCCGCCCCTGACCGAGGACGCCTTCCAGAAGTCGATGGAGGACGCCCTCGAACTGATGCCGGACGTGCTCGACGACCCCGCGGCGGGCATCCGCCACGAGATCGACGGCCTGCTGTCGGTGACGCCCGACGGCGCGCCACTTTTGGGCCCGCTCCAGGACGTCGAAGGTCTCTGGTCTATCGCCGCCGTCTGGATCAAGGAGGCCCCTGCCATCGGCGAAGCCGTCGCCCAGTGGATGACGCGTGGCTGGTCCGATATCGACCTGCACGCCTCGAACGTCAACCGTTTCCACCAGTACGGCACCTCCCGCGAGTTCGTCGAGAACCGCGGGCACGAGGGCTACAAGAAAATCTACGGCATCGTCCACCCCGTCGAGCAGTGGCAGTCCTCGCGGCCGCTCCGGACCAGCGCCTTCTATCATCGTCAGGACGAACTCGACGCGCGCTTCTTCGAGGCCGGCGGCTGGGAGCGCCCGCAGTGGTTCAACTCGAACGAGGACCTCGTCCGGAAGTACAACGAGGAACTCGACGGGCTACTGCGCGCCAACGAGTGGGACTCGCGGTGGTGGTCGCCCATCATCCTCGGCGAGCACCTCCACATGCGCGACCACGTCGGCATGATCGGCGACATGGGCTTCGGTATCTTCGACGTCGTCGGCTCCGATGCCGCAGAGTACATGGAGAAGATG
>PXSU01000125.1 GCA_003022745.1 Halobacteriales archaeon SW_9_67_25 | reverse complement strand
AGCGACGCCACGGGCGTCCAGAAACTGGCCGACAGGCTGGCCGTGGTCTTCGTCCCGACGGTGCTCGCCCTCGCCGTCCTGGTCGGGGTGGGCTATCTCCTGTCTGGTGCGGCCCCGACGTCGGCGTTGCTGGTCGCGCTGACGGTGCTCATCGTCTCCTGTCCCTGTTCGCTGGGGCTGGCGACGCCGCTCGCTGTCGCCTCGGGTATCAAGGAGGCGATGGACCGCAACGTGGTCGTCTTCGACGACAGCGTCTTCGAACGGCTCCGTTCGGTCGAAACCGTCGTCTTCGACAAGACCGGGACGCTCACCACCGGCGAGACCCGCGTCGTCGACAGCGTCGGCCCCGAGGAGGCACTGGCCGCGGCCGGCCGCCTGGAAGCGCGCTCCTCCCATCCCGTCGCCGTGGCCGTGGCCGAGGCGTTCGGCCCCGGGCGGAGCGGGGCAGCCACGGGACTGGCGGGGGCCGAGGTGGCTGGCGACCCGACCGCGACCGACGGTGGCGTCGAGTCCGTCCCGGGCGACGAGGACGGGTCGCCGGGTGGAGCCATCGAGGGCTTCGAGAGCCACGAGAGGGGCGTCTCCGGTGTCGTCGACGGCCGGGCAGTCCTCGTCGGTCACCCCGGACTCTTCGAGAGCGAGGACTGGACGGTACCCGCCGAAATCCGCGAGCGCGCTCGGGCGACCCGCGAGCGCGGGCAGGTGCCCGTCGTGGCCGGGCGCGACGGGACCGCCGAGGCCGTCCTCGCCGTGGGTGACCAGCCCCGCGGGGGCTGGGACGAGACCGTGAGTACCCTCGCCGACCGCGGTGTCGAGGTGGTCGTGCTCACGGGCGACGAGTCCGAGGCCGCGAGGGCCTTCCGCGAGCACCCGGCCGTCGCCGAAGTGTTCGCCGGCGTTCCGCCGGAGGGGAAGGCAGCGACCGTCCGGCAACTCGGCGCGGACCGGCAGGTGGCGATGGTGGGTGACGGGACTAACGACGCGCCTGCCCTCGCGAGCGCGGACCTCGGTGTGGCGCTTGGCGGCGGTACGGCGCTCGCGGCCGACGCCGCCGACGTGGCAATCGTCGAGGACGCCCTTCCAGCCGTGACAGACGTCTTCGACCTGGCGGCGGCGACCCGCCGGCGCGTGAAACAGAACATCGGCTGGGCGTTCGTCTACAACGGCGTTGCCATCCCGCTTGCGGTCGCAGGCCTGCTGAACCCGCTGTTCGCCGCCGCGGCGATGGCGACCAGCAGCCTGCTCGTGGTCACGAACTCGACGCGTCCGCTGCTCGGGGACTGATACTTACTGCTGGCAGCCAGAACGGGCCGGGTTCAGACTGTCTCGAACCGGAATCCGTCCCAATTCTGGCTGTCGGGCTCGCGGATGCCCGCCCCGGGCTCGCGCAACTGTTCGACGTACACCGGCCGGACGGTGTCGCCCGTCGAGACGTCGTCGGTAGTGCCGCCGATAGCCCGCACCGCCGTCCCGTCGACATCGAACTCGACGATGGCGATGGTGTTGGGCTGGCGGACCCCCGGCGGCGTCGCCCGGCTCTCGGTCCACCGGTCTGCTCTTCGCCACACTCCGGACAGACCGGGTGCCGGGGGACCGTCAGGTGACCGCTGGGACACCGGCCGGCCACGAGAGCCGGGCCCTCGGTGTCGTCGTCACCGTCGCTACCGCCGGCCCCGTCGCCGTTCCCGCTCATCGTGGGGCCTCCAGGATGGTGGTGGTGACACAGTTTCCGAAGCCCCCGACGTTGCAGGCGAGTCCGCGGTCGGCCGGCACCTGTCGGGGCCCGGCCCCGCCCAGCAGTTGCTCGTAGAGTTCGACGACCTGGGCGACGCCAGAGGCGCCCAGCGGGTGGCCCTTCGATTTCAGCCCGCCGGAGGTGTTGATCGGGAGATCGCCGTCCATCGCCGTCTCGCCCGCCCGCACCCGCTCCCAGGCGCGGCCCTGCTCGGCAAAGCCCAGCGCCTCCATCTGGAGGAACTCAAGGATGGTGAACATGTCGTGTAGTTCCGCGACGTCGACATCGTCTGGGTCGCAGTCGGCCATCCCGAAGGCGCCCTCGCCGCTGTCGACGACCGCGCCCATGACAGTCGGGTCCCGGCGTTCGTGAACGACGTGCGTGTCGGTCGCGCCGTCGACGCCCGCGACGACGACGAACTCGTCGGTGTACTTGTGGGCCACCTCGACCGGACAGAAAAGCAGTGCGGCGCTCCCGTCGGTCACCGGACAGAAGTCGTACAGCCGGAGCGGGTCCGCCACGACCGGGCTATCCAGGGCAGTTTCGACGTCGATCTCCTTCCGGAACTGCGCTTTGGGATTCCTGGTGCCGTTCGCGTGGTTCTTGACCGCCACCTCCGCGAGGCTCTCCCGGGGGGCGTCGAACCGTTCGAGGTAGTGACGCGCCGTCAGGCCAGCGAAGGAGGGCAGCGTCAGCCCATGCTTGTACTCGAAGGGATGGGTGATCGAGGCGATGATGTCCGTCGACTCCGCCGTGCTGCGGTGGGTCATCTTCTCCCCGCCCACGAGCAGCGTCATCTCGCTGGCCCCTGATGCGACCGACTGCCAGGCCTCGTAGACGCCCGCTCCGCCGGAGGCGGAAGTCTGGTCGACACGCTCGGCGTAGGCGCCCACCATGCCGAGGTCGTGAGCCAGCGCGTTCATCACGCCCGTCTGTCCCTCGAACTCGCCGCTGGCCATGTTCGCGACGTAGAGGTGCTCGACCGTCTCGCGGTCGACCGGAGCGTCGTCGAGACAGGCCTTCCCGGCCTCGACCAGCAACTCGCGGATCCAGGCGTCGCGTTGCCCGAACTTCGTCATCGAGGCGCCGATGATCGCAACGTCCATGACCACCCCTCTCGGCGCGCCCGTTGTGTTCGTTTCGGTCGGCCCTCAAGAATCGGTGGTCGATTCTTGCGTGACGTCGGAGACCGGCCAGAAAGCCCCCGGCCCTTTCATTCCCAGTTTCCCTCATCGCCACCACAGCATCGTTCTTTTGGTGGACCTAAATCGACAGGTACTTTAGGTGGTCCTAAAGTATGGACAGATAGACGATGGCACCGAGTGACGGAGACGTATGCGTCATCATTCCGACGATCCGCGAGTACGAGTGTCTCCGGGCGTACCTCGACAACGCCCGCGAGCACGGGTTCGACACCGACCGGTTGCACGTCGTCCTCGTCACCGAGGACTTCTGTGAGACGGCGGCGATGGAGCGAATGCTGGCCGAGGAGGGCGTCTCGGGGGCGGTGTTCGACGGGACCCGGCGGGAAACGTGGTTCGACCGGCACGGGGCCGGCGAGTACGCCCACCTCGTTCCCGAGGCGAGCCACGCACAGACCTCCTTCGGGCTGTTGTACCTCTGGGCCAACGACTTCGAGTACGGCGTCTTCGTCGACGACGACACGCTCCCACATCCGGACTTTGACTTCTTCGGGCGGCACCTCCGGAACCTCCAGTACGAGGGACCCATCGAGGGGGTCCGGTCGGACGAGCGGTGGGTGAACGTCCTCTACCAGAACGCCGGCGAACACGGCCTCTATCCGCGCGGCTATCCCTACAGCGCGATGGACGAGTCCGTCGAGGTCGAGAAGGTCGAAGTCGACGATATCGTCGCCTCCCAGGGGCTGTGGACGAACGTCCCCGACCTGGACGCGGTGCGTATCCTGATGGACGGCGACCTGGACGGCCAGGCCCAGACCCGCACGAGCGCCGGTGACTTCGAGGGCGACTTCGTGGCCACAGAGGGCCAGTATCTGACGGTCTGTTCTATGAACCTGGCGTTCCGCCGGGAGGTCGTGCCTGCCTTCTACCAGCTCCCGATGGACGACAACCCCTGGGATGTGGGCCGTTTCGACGACATCTGGTCTGGCGTCTTTCTCAAGCGCGCCTGTGACGTGCTCGGCAAGCAGATCTACAACGGCTACCCGCTCTGTGAGCACAACAAGGCACCCCGGTCGACCTTCGGCGACCTCACCAACGAGGTCCACGGCCTCGAACTCAACGAGCACGTCTGGGAGATAATCGACGGCGTCGGCGCCGAAGCGACGACCTACGCCGGCGTCTTCGAAGCGATGGGACGGGAACTCGCGACCGGCGACTTCGGGAACTACCAGAACGGCGCCTTCCTGAACTACGTCGGCGAGCACATGCTCGACTGGCTGGACTGTCTCGACACTCTGGAGGCGACCGACAGCGCGCAGGCCGGCGTTACCGGCCTCGGAGACGACTGATATGACAGACGAACATAACGACACGACCAGGACGGACAGTACCGACGGACGGAATCGCGTATCCCGCCGGCGGTTCGTCGCGGCGACGGCGCTCGTCGGGGCGGGAACGCTCGCCGGCTGTCCCGGATCGGGAGGTGGCGGCGATACCAGTGACGGTAACGCCGGGGACGGCAGCGATGGCGGTGACGGTGGGACGCCAGCCGACCCGACTGCACTCGCGAACTTCCGTGGATCCGGACCGCTGGTCCAGCAACGGGACTCTCCCGGCGGCACGTCGATCACGGAACTGCCCGACCTCTCGGGGGAACTGACGCTGTATCTCGGCGGCGGCGAGGGGGGCTTGTACCTCGATCTCATCGAGCGGTTCAAGAACGTCTACCCGGACTTCGAGGTCAGTACGACGTTGGATTCCTCCGCGGGCCTCGCCAACAGGATCATCGAGGAATCGGCGGCCGGAACGAGCCCGGCCGACCTGTTCATGGCCGTCGACGCCGGGTCACTCGGCGCTGTCGCCGGGGAAGGTGGGACCGTCTCCTTGCCCTCGGAGGTGACGAGCGCCGTCCCGGAGAGTTTGCGGACCGACCAGTGGGTCGGATTCGCCGGCCGGGCCCGGGCTGTCCCCTACAACACCGAGGCGTTGTCCGAATCGGCCATCCCCGATACGGTCCAGAAGTTCCCCGGGGTGCCGGAGTTCGAGGGCGCGTTCGGGTGGGCGCCCACCTACAGCGCGTTCCAGGCGTTCGTGACGGCGATGCGCGTGCTCCGCGGGCGCGGGCAGACCAGGGAGTGGCTGCTGGCCATGAAAGACCACGGTGCCCTGCAGTTGAACGACGAGTTCCTCACCTCGAACGCTGTCGCCGACGGCGAAATCGTGGCCGGGCTGGCAAACCACTACTACGCGTTGCGGATCAAGAACGCCCGGCAGAACGCGCCCGTCGACATCACGTTCACCACCAACGACGCCGGCGCGCTCATCAACACCTCGGGCGCGGAGATCATCCAGGGTACCGACAACGAGGAACTGGCGGTGACGTTCGTGCGGCACCTCCTCTCCTCGGAGGCCCAGGAGTTTTTCGCCACGACGACCTTCGCCTACCCGACCGTCCCGGAGGTCCCACCCGCCGGCGGCCTTCCCACTATCGAGGAACTCGACCCGCCGGATGTCGACCTCACGGAACTGGCCGACGTCGAACCGACACTCGAATTACTCAGGGACACTGACGTCCTCTGATGGCAACGCCGGACGGCCGGACCTACGGCGGCGGATTCGGGCGTATCCGCGAGTCGTTGCCGTCCACGCTGTCTGTCGTCTCCGTTTTGCTCGCAGTGGTGTTGCTCTCGCCAGTGGCGTGGGTCCTGTTGCGTGCGGGCGAGGTCGAGTCCGGGCGTGCCGCCTCGCTGTTGCTCGACCCCGATACGCTCCAGATCGTGGTGAACTCGCTCCTTCTGGTGGGGGTCGTCACGGGCGGTTCGTTGCTCGTCGGCGTCCCGCTTGCCATCCTGACCGTCCAGACGGACCTTCCCTTCCGGCGGTTCTGGACGGTCGTCGCCGCCCTGCCGCTGGTGATTCCCAGCTACATCGGCGCGTTCGCGTTCGTCTCCGCCTTCGGTCCACGGGGTGTCCTCCAGGGGATTCTCGCGCCGCTGGGTGTCGAACGGATCCCCGCGATGTTCGGCCTCTCGGGGACTGCCGTCGTGTTGACGCTGTTTACGTACCCCTACGTCTACATCACGACGCGGGCAGCCCTGCTCTCGTTCGACGGGACTGTGATCGAGGCCGCACGGACGCTCAACCACAACCGCAGGGAGGCGTTCTGGCGCGTCACGCTCCCCCAGATAAAACCCGGCATCGCTGCCGGCGCCCTGCTGGTGGCGCTGTACACGCTGTCGGACTTCGGGACGCCACAGATCATGCGCTACGACGTGTTCACGCGGATGATCTTCGTCGAGTACTCCAACTTCAATCGCGGGTTCGCGGCACTGCTCTCGGTGCTGTTGCTCGTGTTGACCCTCGGGATTCTGGTCTGGGAGGCACGGGTTAGCGCGAGCCGCGAGGGTGCCCACGTTTCCACGACGGGCCACCGGGCCGGGCGCGTCCCGCTTGGCAAGTGGACGGTTCCCGCGCTCTTGTTCTGTGCCGGCGTGGCGTTCCTGGGACTGGTCGTGCCTGTCGGTGTCCTGGTAATGTGGCTGTTTCGTCCCTCGCCGGGGTACGCCGCCGGCGGATTCGAGTTCCAGTTCGCCTATGCCTGGAACTCGGTGTTCGTCGCGGGCGCCGCCGCCCTCGCCGCCGTCCTGGTCGCGTTGCCGATTGCCTACCTCTCGGCGCGCGGGGACTCGTGGTTCAGTTCGCTGCCCGAGCGGGCGACCTACGTCGGGTACGCGATGCCGGGGGTTGTGCTCGGACTGTCGCTCGTGTTCCTGGGGCTGAAATACGCCAGCGGGATCTACCGGACGCTCGGCTTGCTGGTGTTCGCATACGTCGTGCGCTTCGTGCCACAGGCGGTTGGCACCCTGGAATCATCGGTTCTCCAGGTCGACCCGAAACACGTCGAGGCCGCGCGGTCGATGGGGGACGCCCCCGTGCGGTCCTTCCGGCGGGTCGTCCTCCCGCAGGTGACGCCGGGCGTCTTCGCCGGCGGGGCGCTGGTCTTCCTGACCACGATGAAGGAACTGCCCGCGACCCTCCTGTTGCGGCCGGCCGGATTCGAAACCTTCGTAACCTACATCTGGCAAGTACAGGAACAGGGTTACTACGGGCAGGCAGCCGTCCCGGCGCTGGTGCTGGTCGGGGTCTCGGCGCTGTCGATGCTCGTCATCCTGCGCGGGAGCAGCGATGTCACGTAACGAACCACCCGAACCCGAGCCGGTGTCCGAGCGCGCCACGACCGACGCGACCGGCGCGTCCGTCCTCGAACTGGACGGCGTCACCCGCGAGTTCGGGGCCGAGTCGGCAGTCACCGACCTCTCGCTGTCTGTCCGCCGGGGGGAACTCCTCACCCTGCTGGGTCCCTCGGGTTGTGGGAAGACCACGACACTGCGCCTGGTCGCGGGCCTCGACGAACCGACCGCCGGCACTGTTACCATCGGCGGCGACGTCCTGGCCGGGAACGGGCGGTTCGTTCCGCCCGAAAAGCGGGACGTCGGGCTCGTCTTCCAGAACTTCGCGCTCTTTCCCCACCTCGACGTCGCGGGGAACATCGCGTTCGGGCTCCGTGGCACCGACCACGGCGAGGAGCGCGTCGACGAACTGCTCGAACTCGTGGGCCTGACCGAGCACCGCGGAAAGATGCCCAGCCAGCTCTCGGGCGGCCAGCAACAGCGGGTCGCGCTCGCACGGTCGCTCGCGCCCGAACCTGCCGTCCTCCTGCTCGACGAGCCGTTCTCGAATCTGGACGTGCGCCTGCGTGTAGAGATGCGCGAGGAGGTCCGGGGGATACTGAAGGCTGCGGGCGTGACCGCCGTCTCGGTCACCCACGACCAGGAGGAGGCACTCTCGATCAGCGACCGCGTGGCCATCATGAACGACGGCCGGATCGAACAGCTCGGCCAGCCCGAGGTCGTCTTCGAGAACCCCGAATCGCGCTTCGTCGCGAGCTTCCTCGGGCGGGCGAGTTTCCTCACCGGCCGCGTTCGCGGCGACGTCGTCGAGACGCAACTGGGAACCCTCCCGACCGACAACATAAACGGACCGGTCGAAGCCTACGACGGCGCCCGCATCGACGTGCTGGTCCGCCCGGACGACCTCGCTGCGGTCCCGACCGCCGAATCAACGGCCGACGGGCACGTCGTCAACCGCCAGTACAACGGCCCGGCGTTCATCTACCGGGTCGAACTGCGCAACAGCGAGGCGGTCCGGTGTCACCACAACCACGTCGAAACGTTCGAACACGGCCAGCCCGTCGCGGTCGACATCGTGGCCGACCACCCGCTGGCCTGGTACCCCACAGAGTGACATGCGCCCGTTCGAGGATGCCCGGCCCCGCGACCGGTTCGAGGGCTGGCACGCTCGCGCCCGTCGTGTCCGGCGGCTGGCGACGCCTCGCCTGCTCGCCGCCGGGTTGGCAGTCCTGACGGGGGTTTTCGTCTTTTTCCTCGCCCACGAGGTCTTCCCCTACCACGCCTCCAACCACGACGAGGCGGTCTACCTCCAGCAGGCGGCCATGCTCCTCGAAGGACAACTCACACTCGACCCACCGGTGGTGGAGCCGTTCCGGCCGTGGTTTTTCGTCGCCGACGGGTCGACGCTGTATCCAAAGTACACCCCCGTCCCCGCGGCGATGTTTGCCGCCGGGAAACTGCTGGGGGGCTACCGGGTCGCCCTGGGTCTCGTCGCGGCTGCCGTCGTCTGGCTGACCTACGCCACGGTCGCCGAGGCCTTCGACCGGTCGGTCGGTGTCGTCGCCAGCGCGCTCGTATTCGCGTCGCCGGTCTTCCTCGTCGAGGCGTCGGTGTTCCTGCCCTACGTCCCCACCCTGGCCTGGAACCTCCTCTTTGCGTGGGCGTACCTGCGGGCCGACCGGACCGGCGACCGGCGGCTGGCTGCCCTGGCCGGTGCCGCTGTCGGGATTGCCTTTTTCGCCCGACCCTACACTGCGGTGTTGTTCGCTGCGCCGTTCGTCTGTCACGCCCTGTGGTCGTTGCGAACCCTCGACCGCCCAGTCGTCCTGCGCCACACGCTCACCGCCGCCCTCGGACTCGCCGGGGTCCTCGCCACCCTCGGATACAACGCCGTGCTCACGGGCTCGCCGACGACCTTCCCATACGAGGCGTTCGCGCCGCTCGACGGGCTGGGCTTTGGCTACCACGAGATAGCGGGCTACAGCCGCGTCTATGACCCCGCACTCGCCCTGCGGGCCAACGCCCGCAACCTCGCGCAGTACGTTACGAACTGGTCCGTCGCGGCGCCGCTTGGCCCGCTGCTCGCTCTCGTCGGCGTCGGTGCGGTACTCGCCCGCGAGCGGACGCGACGCGACCCGCGAAAGCTCGTCCTGGCGGGCCTGGCGGTGTCGGTCCCGGTCGGGCAACTCTACTTCTGGGGCACGCTGAACCTGCTCGGTGACCTCTCGGACCCGACTGACGGCCTCATCTCGTTTCTGGGGCCGTACTACCACCTCTCGCTTGTCGTCCCGACGGCGGCCTTCGGGGCGTACGCGCTGGTCGCGGGCTGGCGGCGTCTCGCTTTGTCCGGGGCTGGAGAACGCGACCGTCCTCACCCCGGTACCGTCGCCGCGCTGGTCGTCGTCGGGGCAGCCCTCCTCTTTCTGGCCGCGAGCGCCGTCGCCGCGCCGCTGTCGGCCAACGCCGAGGTGACCGACCGGTACGAACGGGCCTACGAACCCATCGAACAGCGGACCTTCGAGAACGCGCTCGTCTTCCTGCCGAGGCCCTACGGCGACTGGCTCAACCATCCCTTCCAGGCGCTGCGCAACGACCCCGGCTACGACGGCGACACCGTTTACGCCCTCGAAAAACAGCAGTTCGCGGTGGTCGATGCCTTCCCGGACCGCTCGCTGTACAGGTACACCTACCGCGGCGAGTGGCTCCCCTTTGCCGGCGAGGCGGTGACACCCCGCGTCCAGACGGTGCGCCTCGTGGAGGGCGAGAGCGTGCGCCTGGCCGTGACGGCCGATGTCCCCGGGTTCGCCGAGAGCGTCTCGTCCCGGGTCTCGACGGCGGAGGACTCCGACGCCACGGCAGCTGCAATCGAGGAGGAGCTACGGCTGACCGTGACCATGACCGACGGCCGAGCAGTCGTCGACTCGCCGTCCTTCGAGGACCCCGCGGTCGTGGGACTGGACGGGCGCTCGACGGTCGAGGTGCGGCTGTTCGTCGCCACCGGGGGCACCGGGGCCTTCAGTTACGACCTCGTCGTCCCGGTCGAGGCCCGCGACGGGACCGTCCGCGCGCTCACGCCGCGCCTGGAGGTGTGTCGGTCCCCGCGGCTCTGTGGCGGCGAGGCCGCCTACGTCCCCGGCCACCACCGCGAGGGCGTCTCGCTCGATGCGAGGTTCGTCACCGATGACTGAGACGACGCTCACCCGGCGCGACGCACTCGCGGCACTCGTAGCGGCGGGCGCCGCTGGCGCCGGCCTGGCGGCCAGCACCCGGGATTCTCCCGAGGAGAACACGTCCCGCGATCCGGACGAAAGCGAGCCTCTGGGAGCCCACGAACGCGTGACGCTGACCGCCGTCGCCCGGGTCGTCTATCCGGACACACTCGGGGGTGTCGGCGAGTTCGTCCGGACCTACGCTGCCGGCCGGGCCGAGACCCGACCCGAGCGGGCACAGGCCATCGCCGACGCCGTCGCGACGCTGGACGAGCGCGCAGACCGAACGGAGGGCGCCCCGTACGTGGACCTCTCTCGTGGCTGCTCGCCTGCGGTACTACCTCGTGAACGAACTCCTCTTTGCCCTGTATGCCTCGCCGACGGGCGGTCGGCTGGTCGGCATCGAGAATCCGCATGGCCACCCTGGCGGCGTCACCAGCTACCAGCGCGGCCCCGACGGCTGAAGAGCTTGACCGCGCAGTCACCGGAACCGCTCTTCGAGCCCGACCTTCAGGATGGACTTGGCGATCTCGGCTCCACCCTGGAGCGGGTCGAGTTTCGTTTCGCCTTTCCGCTCGCGGTACTCGATGGGCACCTCGCGGACCCGGTAGTCTCGGGCCACTGGGCGCATGAGGAGTTCCGCAGAGAGGCCGGTGTTTTCCGTCCACTCGATTTTCTCGATCACCTCCCGTCGGTAGGCCCGCATCCCCGTGGTCGTGTCGTGGACGCGTTCGCCGAGCAACAGGGAGGCCAGCACCGCGAAGCCGTGGTTGCCCAGGCGGTTCAGCGCCGGCATCGCGTCGGCGCCGTGGTAGAGGCGGTCGCCGCTGATCACGTCGTACCCCTCGTTGACGTATTCGAGAAACTCGGGGAGGCTCTCCATCGGGTAGGTGTCGATGACCCTGGCGCCGTGCTCGCGGGCGATCTCGGGCGTCCGGTCGGTCGACCCGTCGACGCAGACGACCGCCGCGCGGCCGTCAGTCACGCGCTCGATGTCCGACAACACCGTCCCGATTGCCGCCTCCTCGTTGTAGGTCCCCATGACGACGCTCACGTCGTCGAAGGTGAACCCGTCCGTCTCCGTCGTCCCCGTCGTCACTGTCGCCATCGTGTCCACGTCCAGTCCCGAGCAACTTGAGTTTTTAGGTTCGCCAAAAGAATCCGCTCACGAAGTTATAGCCGACAGTACGAACCCGTTGCCAGCGAGGTCAAGGACTCCCGGCCGCGAGCCGCCCGGCGACCGCACCGGTTGCGACCGAGACACCCCCGGCCGACCCTTCGGCCACGAAGTCGTATCCGCCGAGGAGCTTCCCGGCTGCCCGGAGATTCTCGAACGACGGGCCACCGTCGCGAGCCAGCGGCCGCAGGGACGCGTCGACCCGGACGCCGAACCGTGCGAACGCGTGGTCGCCCAGCGGATCGGCGTCGGCCCACGCCGAGCGGTTCGCGGGCACCTCGACGTGACAGCCCGCGACCGGTTCGCGGACCCCGTCGCGGTCGGCGACCAGCCCGGCCTCCGCGACGCCGCCGGTCGCAAGCACGAACGCCTCGCCGTGGCGAACCTCCCCGCTCTCCAGGCGGACCGCATCGACGCGGCCGTCGGATGTCTCGACGCCCTCGATGTCCGCTGCCGTGAGGGCCACGCCCGCCTCGGCCAGCGCGTTGGCCAGCAGCGACCCGAGGCGCATCCCCGGCACGCTCGGGGGACCCAGCGGCACCTCGAACACGTCGAGGCCGAAACCCTCGGCCAGGCGCTCGCGCACCCGCTGTCCGTGCTTCAGCCCGAGCACGGCCGGGAACCCGACCCGGTCTTTCGCGTCCAGAAAGACGTCGAGTTCGTCCTGGAGTCCCTCGATGAGCAGGTTCTCCGTGCCACCGCCGTCGTCTCCCCT
>PXSU01000124.1 GCA_003022745.1 Halobacteriales archaeon SW_9_67_25 | reverse complement strand
TCGCGGGCCCGCGGCGTGGCCGCGAACCTGCCGGGGTCGTCGTGGCGCTCCCGGATGGCCGCGCGGGCGATGCGGGCTGCCCGCCCCTCGCTGAGGCCCGGCGCACGGGCGAGCGTCGCGACGTCGCCCGACACCAGTGCGCGTCCGGGCGCCTCGAGTTCCGCGAGCGCCTCGGCAGTCTTCTCGCCGACGCCGGGTATCGACTCCAGGTCGATGGGTTCGTCGTGGCTGTCCGCGTCGGCGTCCGGGTGCATCTACGTGTACGTTCACACCGGGGACAAAAAACCCAGCGAGGGGCATAAGAGGGTTGGCCTGCCAGTAGTGGACATGCAAGTCGGCGTCATCTCCGATATCCACGGCAACCGGGTCGCCCTCGAAGCGGTCCTCGGGGACATGCCCGAGGTGGACGCGCTGGTCTGTGCTGGCGACGTCGTGGGATACAACCCCTGGCAGGCCGAGTGTGTCGCGACGGTCCGCGAGCGCGGGGTGCCGACGGTGACGGGCAACCACGACCGCGCGGTCGCCGGCGAGACTGCCTTCGGGTTCAACAGTATGGCTGGCGCTGGCGTGCGCCACGCCCGCGAGACGCTCGGCGAGGACCACATCGAGTGGCTCGCGGGCCTGCCCGCCGAGCGCCTGACGTGTGAGGGTCGCGTGAAACTCGTCCACGGCCACCCCGAGAACCCCGACCGCTACACCTATCCCGCCGAGTTCGGCCCGCATCTCCCGGGCGAGGAGGACGTCCTCTCGATTCGCTGTCGGTCACGGAACGGCGCGTCCCCTACGACATCGACCGCGTCGTCAGCGCGGTCCGGGAGGCCGGCCTGCCAGAACGCATCGGCACGCGACTCAGGGACGGCCGGTGACCGTAACCGTGTGGCGCCGATACTCCCGTCAGAACACGTCCTGGATGCGTTCGAGGGCCGCCTCGCGGTCCTCCCAGGGGACGGACACCGAGACGGAGGTCGCGCTGGTGATGACGTCGTTGACGTAGATGTGCGCCTCCGCGAGCGGGTCGATGATCTGCTTGACGGCGTCGCGCTGGCTGGTGAGGTCGCCGCCGGTGACGCGGATGACGCCGATGCCCTCCTCTAAGGTAATCGAGGAGAGTGCCTCGTCGTCGACAACCTCCCCGTGGAGCAGGCCCTCGGCCTCCTCGGCGCGGGAGGTGTCGACATAAAAGGAGATGGAGTCCATCCCCGAGGAGACGGTCTCGACGTTGATGCCCTCGTCGGCCAGCGCGGTCGAGAGCTTCGAGAGGATGCCCGGCTGGTTGCGGATGGCGCGGCCGGCGGCGGTCAGACAGACGAGTTCCCGCTCGTGGAGGGCGATGAGGTTCTCGAACTCGCCCTCGATGGAGGTCCCGCCGGTCAGGAGGTCCTCGTGCTGGTAGTGGACGACCCTGACTTCGAGGTCCCCCGTCTTGTAGGTGAGCGCGGAGGGCGCGACGACCTCGGCGCCGCGAAACGAGAGGTTCCGGAGTTCGTCGACCGTGATCTCGCCGACGTTGCGGGCGCCCTCGACGACGTTCGGGTCGCCGGTCATCACGCCCTCGACGTCGGTGACGATGACGACCTGGTCGGCCGCCATGTAGTTGCCCAGCATGACGGCCGTCGTGTCCGACCCGCCCCGGCCCAGCGTCGTGATGGTGCCCTCGTGGTCCTCCGCGAGGAAGCCGGTGATGACCGGGACGACGCCCTCGGCCATCCGCTCGGCACACTCCATGGCACGCCGTCGGGTCACCTCGACGTCGACCTCGCCGTACTCGTCGGTGATGATGGGCCACTCCGACCGGCCGGGTTCGAGGAACTCCCCGTCGATGCCCCGTGCTTCGAGGGCGCCCTTGAACATCCGGACGGACGTGCGCTCGCCCATCGAGACGATTTCGGCGCGGTCGGCCTCGCTCGCGTCGAATTTCATCTCCCGGAGAAGGTAGTCCGTGGTCGGCCCCATCGCCGAGACGACGACTGCCACCTCGTGGCCGGCCTTGACGGCCGCCGCGACCGAGTCGGCCGCCCGGGCCATCCGGTCGCCGTTGGCGACGCTCGTCCCGCCGAACTTGACGGCTAGGCGCATCCGATCACCCGACAGCGTCGGTATCGCCACGTGGGTGTGTAAGTCATGTCCCTTCCTTTCGGGGTCGGTGTGGATAACTGCTTTCGTTTCGGGGCGCCCCCCTTTCGCGTCGATCCGACCAGGTGTCCTCCCGGAAGAGGCGCCCTACTCGCTGGAGAGCTGTTCGTCCAGCAGGTTCCGCTCGGCCCGCTGGAGATGTTCTGCGACTGTCGAGGAGTCGACGTCCAGTTCGGGCGAGACGCCAGCCGCCTCGTACTCCTTGAGCGTCTCGCTGATTGTCGCCTGGTCGGCCGGCGAGCGACTATTTAATTTGCGTGGCTCCCTATACCCTGTGTATGGACGTGCGCGACGCCGTGGAGGCCGACGCCGGACGGTTGGCGTCGCTGACCGACACACCCAGGGACGTGATGCAGAATCTCATCCACGACCGGACGGTCCGCGTCGCCGAACAGGACGACGAACTTCGTGGGTTCGTCAGCTACGACGCCCGCGAGGGGACTGTCCACGTCACGCAGATGGACGGCGACCCCGCGACCTTCCAGCGCCTCCTCGAGGAACCGATCAGGTTCGCGCGCATGGAGGGGATGGCCGTCGAACTCCTCGCGCCCGCGGACGAACCCGAACTCCAGGACGCCGCCATCGCGGCCGGCTTCGACGAAATCGGCAGCGGCCCCCGCTTCGAAGGCCAGCCCACGACCAAACTGCGGATGCGCGAGTAGGTTCGGCCGGGAGATGGGCACCTGGCTGTTTTACATGAAATCCGCGATGCCAGACTGTTTGTTCTGGTCGTCCTCGAACACCCGTTCGATGCGTTTTTCGATGATGCGCAGGCGCTGTTTCGTGTAGGGGCGGGCGCCGAACTCCTCGGCAACCCGGAGCGCGGTGTCCATGTACTTGGTGACCGACCCCTCGTGGACGGTCAGGTTCACGTCGCCGCCACACTCCCGGCAGTTCCCCGTGAGGGGTGCCCGCCGGTACTTCTCGCCACACGCGAGACACCGCATCTCCTGGCCCGTGAAGGCCTTGAGGTTGCCCAGCAGGTCCGGCAGGAAGTGGTACTCAATGATCCGCTCGGCCACGTCGGACTCCTCGACGGCCCGCAACTTCCGCGAGAGGTGCAACTGGGCGTCCATTTTCGTGTCCATCGACTCTAATGTCTTGTACGCCGAGAGGTCCGGCCCCGCCGCGATGTCCGACGTGTCGTGGGTGTGGGCAAAGCCGCGGTACTGGTGGTCGGTCCCCAGCGTCTCCTCGGCGATTGTCATCGCGTCGGCCACGTCGGCGGGGTCGGCCATCTCCCGGGCCGCCTCGTAGAACTCCCGGGGATACTCGCGCATGATGTCGATATTGTGGGCCTCGTCGTCGATTTCCGTCGGGTCGATCCGCGAGGACATCACCAGGGGCGCGTCCATAGAATTGTGCGCGTAGAGCCAGTTCGCCGTGAAAACCGGGTCGCCACCGACCTGCAAGTCGTAGAGATAGCCGTCGTACTCGACGCGTTCGACGTTTTTCACCCGGAGATACGAGAGGTCACCGTCCGCGAGTGGGCGGATCGCGTCGAGTTTCTGTTTCGCATCGTCGGGCAAATCCTGCGAGTCGAGCGCCTCGACCATCTCGCCGAGCTTTTCGAGTGAGACGTTCTCCCGGCGCTTGAGATACTTCGGGATCGTCTGCTTGACCCCCTCGATGTCCATCTCGCGGATATCCATCAGCGCCTCGGGAATCGAGACGACCAAACTCTTCGGGAGGTACGGCTCGTCACCTTCGAGGACCCGATGGAGTGGATTGTCGTTCGCGCCACCGGAAACTGTGACGGTGTAGATGTCCTGCCGGTTCCCATCACGATCCGTTCGCTTCGAGACGTTCGCGACCAGACCGAGGCGGTGGAGGAGGAATACAAGGCCGTCCTTCACATCCTCGCTCGTCGAGTAGAAACTGACCGTGGTCACGTTGTCGTCGCTCTGGTCGCTCCCGTCGCCGGCAACGAACCCGCGCAGAAACGCACGGACGAGGTGTTCCGGAGCGTGCCGGATACAGGCCGGGATGACCTTTTCACTCGAATCGTACGACTCCGCCCGCTCGAATCCGAGTTCGTAGAGAACCTCCGCGAAGACTGCGGGAAACCGGAGTTCGTACGTTCGGTTCGACCATCGTCGTCCCGGCTCGTGGCCCAGCGCGTCTGCGATGATATTGGCCGCGCGGTCGATGAGTTCCTCGTCGGCGTTGTGTATCGTCGGACAGACCGAAGACGTAGACCCTTCAGCGACGTAGAGTCCGAGCAGCCACGCGAAATCCTCGTCGACATCGATCTTGCTGGCAATCCCATCGGACGAACCCGGGAGCCCGATGTCGACGTCACGCGGGACCGCGAACCCGGCACTCTCAACGATGGCCTCGAAGCGGTCGTAGGGAATCTTCCCCTTGTTCAACCGATAGGCGAGGCCACTCCTGAACTGCTGGTGTGTCTCGCTTCCGTGGTCGGTCGTTTCCCACGCCGTCCGCAACAGGTCCTCTACGTGGTCGTCGATGACGACGTAGGGGTCGTCGACGCACGCCGTGACGTCGATCGTCGTCGGCCGTGTCTCGATGTCGAGTTCGCGTGGCGCGACGACGAGGTCGCCCTCCGAGAGGTCGCCTCCGGCGACTTCCTCGATGCCGTCGTCGTACCGGAAGAGACTGTGATTCCCGGTAATCTCCAGTTCACGACCGAACTGGGTCTCGACACGGACGAGCCCCTCGCTGTCGGTAGCGCGATACCGGATCGCTCGCTCGATTGGCTGGAGCGCCGCCCCGTGCTCGTCGTCGAACGTGTACGTCTGCCAGCCCGAACTGGCACACGTTCGCTTCCTGAATCTGCCATCGACCTCGATCGGGGCGTCGAGTTCGGTCCAGAACTCCTCGAAGGTCAGGAATCGGATATCTCCCTCCGGGTCGACGGCGACGAGCCGTGAATCTTCGGCGACGCTCCCACCACGCTGGTCGGGAAGGTACGTGCGACTGAAGTTCAGGAGTCCGTCCATCAACAACATCACGCAATCCTCGTCGCCATCGCACTGCTTTTGAGATATATCATTTGCAATTAACGAATGTGTCTCCTCGACGGTAAGGCAGTACACGTACTCCGTTTCAGTTCGGACAAACTCGACTTCCTCGACATCTTCGAGAACGTACTGACCGGACCCGTCGTTGAACATCCGGCGCCCCCGGGACGCGACCGTTTCGACGTGATTCTGGAGACGCCGTCGTTTTCGCGCGAGGTGGAGATCGACAACCTCGGAAAAGCGGACGGCGTCGTCCGACGCGATGGTGACGACGTAGCTCTGTGCCGTCAGTGTCTCCTCGTCCGCGTCGTAGAACTCGGGGAACTTCTTGTGAAGGGGGACACGCCCGGGGGTGGTGACTGACGCTTTGATGCCGAGTCGCGTGAGGAGTCCGAGCAGGTCCTCTTTGAGTTCGTGACTGACGGTCGTCGCTTCGACGGAGAGTGTGTTCGCGTCGACACCCCCATCGCCGCTGAAATAGCCACCCAGATATGCGGCAACGATGTCTTTGGGCGCGTCGAAGATCGGAGCCGGGACACGTTTCGTGTCCGCACGAACGCCGGCATCGAGGATTGTATCGAAAAACACCCGAAGCAGCCGTCCAGAAACAGTGATTTTTGCGTGATTCTCGACGGAGGGATCGACGCCGAACTCGTCGCTCAACACCGCCACGAAGAATTCGCGTGCTTCCTCCTCCGTCCCACAGATCGTCGTCTGGTGGATGGTCCCCTTGGGTGTCTCCTGTTCTCTGGCGAACCCTTCTGCGGCGTAGTATCCGAGCAGTGTTGCGACACGTTCGTTCAGGTCGATGAATCTGTCGATTTCGGTCCGATCCCGCTTCATCCCGAGCGTCACGTCCTCGGGGGCGAACGCGAGGAGGTCATCAGTCGTCGAAAAACACTGCTGGAGATACGAAACCGGGAAACTCTCGCGGTAGAGATAGTTACTCAGCGTCTTCTTGTTCGTCTCGAAGACCTCATAGGGTCGTGCGTAACCATTTTCGGCAGCGTACCAGATGTCGGAGCCTGCGGGAGCCAAAGCGAGGCGGTTCTGATGACCCGGCGGTAAAGAATTACGCACGACCCTATCAGTCATGCTCGCCAGTGGGTAGAACTGACCGTCCCAGTCGTCACCGAACGAGTCGGTAAAGAGGTCGTAGAGCCGTTCCTTGTCGAGGCCTTTTATCATGAGACGGTCGTTCGGGACCGCTTCCGATTCGACGAACAGTTCGAGCAGGTCGAACCGCCTGGTGTCGCCGTCCGTGCCGGTTCGATCGATCGACCGTGGAGTTGCGAGACTGTCCGACGACGTGACGTCGCTGGCTTCCTTTCCGACGAGCCTGTCGGTCGATGGGTCGTATAGGTGTACGTCGTGGTCGGGAGTGACGGTGATCGAACGACCGGAGCGGGTTTCGATGCGGACCATGTGTTCCGGCGCGGGGTGTTTGCTCACTGCCTGGACCGGACTGTTGACCTGCTGTCCGGTCGTGGAGAGGGCGGGGACCCGTATCTCGTCGTCGAGGCCGTCCAGCTGTCCGATCACCGTTCCGAAATCGTCCGTTTCGATTGTCGGCGACCGTTCGAGATACGTCTCGACAAGCGAATCGATCCGTTCGTAGCGAAGCGAGCCACTCTCGTCCTCGAACCACACCTTCGTCTCGGGGTGAAAACAGTTCCGACGCTTGCTCGCGTGGAAGTACGGGTGGGCGTAGCCGACCGCGGCCGAGGTGTACCCCACCACTCGCCCGACGACGGCCGCGGAGGTGTGGGGTGCCATGCCGAAGACGAGTTCGCCGACCAGGTCCTGGCGGTCCGCCATCTCGTAGTAGGGATCCAGCCCGTAGTACTGTTCGAGCAGGTCGTCAACGAAGTCGGCGGTCCGCAGGAGGTGGTCGGCCCCGCCGTCAGAGAGGACGACGTCCTGGACTTTGAGTTCGACGAGCTGGTCGTCGTGTTCCAGCGGGTCGCCGCGGACGTCGGACTCGTAGCCGAGTTCGCGCATGTCCGCGGCCGTGACGTCCAGTTCGGCGGGCCGGACGGCCGTGACCGGGAGGTCGGTCATGTCGTAGCGGACGGTGCCGTCCTTGAACGCGGAGACGTCGTGTTTCGCCCGCAGGACACCCTTCTCTAAGGGTTCGGGGAGTTTCGCCGCCGAGGAGAGTCCCTTCACGCCCTTCAGCGTGTCGAACGCCGAGGGGCGCTCGCCGACGCGGTCGAGGGCCGCGCGGAACTCGCCGCCGACGTCAACGGTCGCGGTCCGGGTCCCCTCGGCAGGAATCTCACAGCGCGGACACTCCGCGCGGCCGGCGGCGTCGGGTTCGACCTCGCGGTCACAGTCCGGGCAGACGTAGACGGCCGCCGTTTCGCCGTTGCACTCGGGACAGCGCGCCCGGTAGGTCCGGGTCCCGCAGTCCAGACACTCGCGGCGGCCGACCTCGACATCGACTTCGCCGCGAGTCCCCTCGACGGCGTCGCCCGACTCGGCGGCCGCCGCGACGTCGCGCTGGTTGCCGCCGGCCTCGCCGATGGGAAAGAGCGTGTGCACCGCGGGTGAGAGTTCGCGCTCCTCGGACTTCTCCGGACGGCCCATCCGGTTGCCGACGCGGGTCGGCGCGCGCTCCCGGACGGTGAAGGGGGCGACCTCGTTGACCGCCTCGATGGCGTTCTCGCCGTCGGCGTAGCTCCGGGCGCGCCCGGAGAGGTCCGCGAGCGTCCACTCGCGGGACAGCGGCGCTCTCTCCTCCGCCGTCGACCCGTCCTGGTCGGTGACCGCGAACCCGAGCGTCCGGACGAGCGGGCGCCACTCGGGGACGACCAGCCGGTCCTCGCTCTGGGTGTGCTCGACGAGCAGCGCCTCCAGCGTCTCGCGGACTCCCCCGGACCGGGGAATCCGGAGGGTCCTGTCCCCGTCCGCGCCGCGGTCGTCTGCCCCGCGGTCGGCCGGCACCGCGCCGTCACCGGTCGCGACGGTCGCGTCGTCGATGGCGCCGGCCAGCGCAGCGACGTCGTCGACGCTCGCGTCGTGCCAGAGGTAGGTGTAGGCCGGGTGCAGCGGCGCGTCGTACTCGGTCGCCCACTCCAGCGCTTTGGCGGGCGAGGGGTCCGCGAGGTCGACCTCGACGCCGTCCCGGAGCGCCCGGACGGGTCCGCCGGCTGCCTCGAACTCCTGGACCCACCACTCGACCGTGTAGGAGGCCGGCGCGAGCGGGTGGTTGTTCTCGACGAACTCGCCGTAGTTGACGAGGTACTCGCCGAGGTCGAGTATCTTCTCGACGCCGTTCCTGACTTCGAGGGCCTCCTCGGTGTCGTCGACCCGGCGCACCTCGCCGGTGGCCAGCCTGACCGTCGGCCCTTCGATGGTGTCGACCGGCACCACGCCCGCGGCCTTCCCCGGGCGCTCGGTTTTGATCTGTGTGCCCGTCGCCAGGAAGTCGTCGACGAGGTGCATCGTCGCGGGGTGGACCCCGGCAGCTGCGTGGCCGTGGTTGCGCGCGCGGCCGTACCGCAGGCGGAAGCCTCCCGGCGCCGATGGGTGGGCGAAGACCGGCCGGCCCGCGATGAGGTCCTCGAGGTACTTCTTCGAGGGGTCGGGTCTGGGTGGCCCGTCTTCGGCCTCGGCATCCTCCCCCACGTCCCCGTCCCTGCTCCCGTTTCCCATTGTCTCCCCGGATTCGCCGTCCGCTGTCGTCTCGCTGTCGGGGTCGGCGTCCTCCGCCGTGTCCCCGTCCGCGAAGGTCCCGTCGATGAGGTCCTGCAGCCACGGCCAGGCGACCTCCTCCAACTCGCGGGTGTAGCGCTGGATCTTGGGTGCCTTCAGCGCGATGCCCTCCGCGAGGACGAGACACATCCCGCCCCGGGAGGCGTTGGTGTCGACCCGTTCGAGGTCCCGGTAGCCGGAGACATCCTCGTCGCCGGTCGCCTCGCCGTCGAGCATGATGGGCATGTGCCGGGCGATGAACTCCGCCTCGGTCTCGGAGGGCGAGTACTGGAGGCCGGTCTCCTCGTCGTAGAGGGCGACCTCCTCGGCGTACCGGCCCACCTCGTCGTCACGAGGCTTGTACTCGGCCAGGCCCAGCAGCGCCCGGGCGTAGTCCGCGACCAGCACGGACAGCGCCTGCGCGGTCCCGCCCGCAGAGCGGATCGGGCCGGCGTAGTAGACGTTGACGAACTCGGTGCCGTCGTCGTTCGCGAGCACTTCGACGCGGTCGATGCCCTCGATGGGCGCGGCGACGACCCCCTCGGTCAGCAGCGCCACCGCCGTCCGGACCGCCCCCTCGATCTTGCCCGCGCGGGTGTCGTAGTCGCCGACGGTTCCCGCGACGAAGTCCTCGACGAGTGCCAGGGCGGCCTCTTCGCGGGACATCTGCCCCTCCAGTTCGCGGACGCGCTCGGCGACGCCGTCGATGCCGAGGATATTCTCGACGCGGTCGGCCATGTCCTTCGCGACCGGGATCTCGACCTCGCTTTCGGGGTCGCCGCCGCGCTCCCGGGCCGCGTTCGCGACCGCGAACGCGCGGTCGAGTTCCGCCTCGATGCCCTCGAAGTACCGCTCGTCGGCCGGTCTCATCCTGGCCCGGCGACGCGACCTGCGGAGACACCTTCCCGGCGATCCATGTCGTCCGTGGACGGGCGGCCCCCCAAAAGGGTTGTCGCTTACGCGAACTTCCCGGCGGCCCGCGCCCAGTCCCAGGAGCGGTAGCGCACCCGTGGGGAGGCGTCAGCAGGGACGACGCCGTACTCCCGGAGCAGACGGCGGATGCCCCGCGGGCCGCCGAAGTCCCCGCGGTACCAGAGGAACACTCGCGGCACCCGAGCCGTCCCGGCCCCGGGGTCGTACTCGACCGTCGAGTCGAGGTACACCTCTGTCGCCAGCTCCAGCTGGTCGTCGACGGCGGCGGGTTCGTAGGCCCGGATGGCGGGACAGCT
>PXSU01000123.1:12845-20338 GCA_003022745.1 Halobacteriales archaeon SW_9_67_25 | reverse complement strand
GCGACACGGACCTGGCGGCTCGCACCAGGGACACGGCCCCCCCGGAGTGGGTCGAACGCGAGTCCTCGCCCGACGAGGGGACCAGTGCCGTCGAGGCGTTCCTCGACGACGAGGAGCGGATCACGGAGATCCGCGAACGCGCCCGCGAGGAGGCCGAACGTCGCGCTGCCGAGTGGGGGTTCGACTGATAGGGAGTATACTGCCGGCAGTATGACGTCAGTGGATTCCGAGCCGCTTGCCCGGGCCGGACTGGCTTAAATGGCACGGCGGGTCGCCGGCACAGCAACCCTGCGGGGGCATATTATGCCCCGGGGAGTGAACCCACAGTCGCTATGTCATCGAAAGACCCTCCAGCCTTCCCGCGGCGACAGCAGTACGCCGCAGTCGTGCTGGCGGCGCTCGTCGTCGGTGCCGTGTTCGCGCCGACAGTCTATGGGGCACGAGATGGCCCCGATGGCGTCGTCGCCGTCGTCACGATCGAGGGGCCGGTAGTGGGATCGACCGCGGACAACGTCGAGGACGAACTCCGCGAGATACGCGCCAACGAGTCGGTCGAGGCGGTGGTGCTGAAGATCGACACGCCGGGCGGTGCGCCCGCCGCGAGCGAGCGGATGTACACATCTATCCAGCGAACCAGCCGGGAGATGCCGGTGATCGCGAGCGTGCAGGGGTTCAGTGCTTCCGGCGGCTACTACGCGATGTTGCCCGCCGACGAGATCTACGTCCTCCCGACGTCGATCACGGGGAGCGTCGGCCTCGCGGCCCGGGCACCCGACGCAGACCCGCCGGTCGAGGGACCGAGCGGTCCCGACAAGCGGGGTAGCAATCCCATCGAGCAGTGGGGCACCCAGCAAACCCTCGCGGACGTCTTCATCGACACCGTCATGGAACAGCGCGGTGACCGGCTCGAAGTCTCCCGCGAGGAAGTCTCGGAGGCGGACGTCTACCTCGGCGTCAGGGCCGTCCAGAACGGCTTCGCCGACGAGATCGGCGACGTTGACGCGGCTATCGCCGAGGCCGCTGACCGTGCTGGACTCGAGGATTATGCCGTCGACGAGCGGGACACTAGCGTCCGCTTCTTCCCGTTCCTGTTCAAGACTGACGGCCAGTTGATGGTCGCCTACGACGAGAACCCCGGCTACGGTCAGGTCGAGACGCTCGAGTACGCGATGGTCTACGAGGAGGCAGTCCCGCACTTCGACACGCTCGAGGAAGTCACCCGGACCGAGGTGGCAGCCGCCGCCGAGGACACGCAGCAGGCCGACACTGCCGCGGCCGGTGGCCAGGAGACCAGTCCCGCAACCGCCGCGGCGCGGGGAGGTGAGCAGCGATGAGGAGCGTGCTCCCGCTCGCGGGGACGTTCGTGGTCGTGCTCGCGCTCGTGCTCGGCGGGGCAGCAGTCGCGCCGACCGTCACCGGCGACACGCCCCGGCAGTCGATGCCTGCCATCGAGAACCCGCAGTACAGCGACGAGAGCGTGGTGGCCAACGGGACGCCCGGCGAGGCCGACGTGACGATGGCCGCCAACGCCGAGAACCAGACAATACTGATCGACCCCGGCCTCGAAGCCGGGCCGGAACGGCCACGGCTTCCGTTCTTCCTCGGATCGTTCGGTCCCGAGACCACCGAACGGGACGTGATGCCGCTGGTCAACGTCCTCGTGGCCCGGCGGTGAGGAAGAGGGGCTCTCCCCGGTCGGCAAAGAACTCGCGGACGCCGACGCGTTCGTGACCTTCCGGACCGACTACAGCGACGAGGCACTCGAGGACATCGAGACCTTCGCCAGCGAGGACGGCCGCGTGCTGGTCGCCGCCGAACCCGACGACGCCTTCGACGAACCGGGCGGTGCCGGTCTGGACTCGGCACTCGGCGTCACCGCCCGGCCCGGCTACGTCTACAACCTCGAAGAGAACGACCTCAACTACCAGCGGATCTACGCCGAACCCTCCGGTGGCGCAGGGGTTACCCAAGGCGTCGAGCGAGCCGTCTTCCCGACGGCCTCGCCCGTCGAGGCGGCCGGCACCGCTGACGGCACACTCGCCCCCACCGAGGGTGCGGAACTCTCGACGACACGCGCCGCCACCGACGCGCCGGTGCTGGTCCAGCGGGACAACGTCGTGATGGTCGGCGACACCGACTTCCTCGTCCCCGAGAACACCCAGCGTGCGGACACAGACGTCCTGGTGGGGAACCTCGCGGACTTCCTCGTGACGAACGACCGGAACCCCAGCGAGCAGGCGCCGAACCCGCCCGAAGAGGACGAGGAAGACGACCGCCCCGAGCGGCCGCCCCGTCCGGGTGGCCCCGAGAATGGGGACCGCCCGCCGGAACCCGGACCCGAAGGGACGCCCACCCCGACGCCCGTCGAGTGAGGCAGGGAGCACACTCGACGGACTGGAACGAGACCCACCGGGGCGTGAACTAGTGGCGCGTCGCCGTCGCGGTACCAAGGCTCCGCTCTCCGTATTTGTCTGCAGATCCAACCGATAGACAGCGTGACGAGGCCATTGCCGGACTCTGTGTCGGGGTTTATCGACCGGTTCGAGCCCTCGGAGAAGACGTTGCTGGTCGTCAACCGGACCCAACCCGAGCCGCTGGTGCGGCTCCTCGAACGGGGGCTCCCTGCAGTCGCCCTCGCTCCGCTCGGACACGCGCTCCCGGCCATGCGGTGGCGTTCCTGTTGTCCGCCCGTGGCACACACCACCCGGAGTCAGACGGACGGAACGATCAGCCGTGGGAGCGTCCGGTTCCTCATACTGACGGCTATAACGACGTGAAGATATTCGACCCTACGGGGGGTCGAAATCCCTCGCGGGCTTATAGCCGCCAGTATCAAGCTTTAATTGGTCGCCGGTCGATGTTCCGGGTGGAGGGATTTCGTATGCCTGAACACTCAGACCCGGAACTACCGCCACTGCCCTACGACTACGACGCGTTGGAACCGCACATCTCCGAACAGGTCCTGACGTGGCACCACGACACGCACCACCAGGGCTATGTAAACGGCCTCGCCTCGGCCGAGGAGACCCTCGCGGAGAACCGCGAGAGCGGTGACTACGACGGGACCGCCGGCGCGCTGGGCAACGTCACCCACAACGGCTGTGGCCACTATCTCCACACGCTGTTCTGGGAGAACATGTCCCCCGATGGAGGTGGCGAGCCCGGCGGCGCGCTGGCCGACCGCATCGAGGAGGACTTCGGGTCCTACGAGGGCTGGAAAGGCGAGTTCGAGGTCGCAGCCGGCGCCGCGAGCGGGTGGGCACTCCTTGTGTACGACCCCGTCGCCAAGCAACTGCGCAACGTTGCTGTCGACAAGCACGACGACGGCGCGCTCTGGAGTGCCCACCCCGTCCTGGCACTGGACGTGTGGGAACACTCCTACTACTACGACTACGGCCCGGACCGCGGCAGCTTCATCGACGCCTTCTTCGAGGTCGTCGACTGGAGCAAGGCCGAAGAAGAGTTCCAGAAGTGCCACGACCACTGGGAGTAGTCGGCGCAGACTGGTCGCTGTAAACATTGCATTTCTTTCATCACCGCTCCCACAGCAGCCGCTCTCGGCACGGCGCCGGACGCTGGTCTCGCCGCGAACGTGTAACTGAGCTGGTGGTGCGTTTTATACTGTTGCCGTCCCGATGGCGGGTATGGGAGTCGACGACGCAGACCCAATCGCACGGCCGGCCGACCCGCCCGGTGACCCGTCGGCGTTCGCACGTGAACCGGACGCGACCGTCGACGAGTACGTCGACCTGGCGGCCGACCTTCGGGAGGCAGTCTCGGGCGAGGTCCGTTTCGACGAGTACGCACAGATCCTGTACGCGACCGACGGCTCGGTCTACCAGGCCCGGCCGGCTGGCGTCGTCTACCCCGAGGACGCCGACGACGTGCGGGCGGCCGTCGAGACCGCGACCGCCCACGAGGTGCCGATCCGGCACATGGACGGCCTGCTGGACGTCGACCCGGACGCACAGCGTGCGACCATCCAGCCGGGAATCGTCCAGGACGACCTCGACGACCATCTCGCCGAATACGGGCTGAAGTTCGCGCCCGACCCCGCCTCCTCGAACCGGGCCACGGTCGGCGGCGGCATCGGCAACAACTCCACTGGCGCCCACTCCGTCCGGTACGGCATCACCGACGCCTACACCGAGGAGGTGAAGGCGGTCCTCCCGGACGGGTCGCTGTTGCACGCCCGGCCTATCGTCCTCGACAGCGACGAGTACGAGGAAATCGTCGCGAAAGACGACCGCGAGGCCCACGTCTACGAGACCGTCCGCGGGCTGATCGAGGAACACGAAGAAGAGATCGAACAGCGGTATCCCGACCTCAAGCGCCGCGTCAGCGGGTACAACTTAGACCGCGTCGTCTACGAGAACGACGAGGGCCAGCAGGTCATCAACCTCGCGAAACTGTTCGTCGGCTCGGAGGGGACGCTGGGCGTCATCGTCGAGGCGACCGCCGGGCTGGTGACGGTCCCCGAGGAGACGGCGCTCGTCCTGTACTGCTTCGAGGACCTCGTCGAGGCGATGGAGGCTGTCCCCGAGGCGCTGGAGTTCGACGTCTCGGCAGTCGAGTTGATGGACGACGAGGTGTTCCGGCTGGCCGCCGAATCGGACGGCTACAGCGAGTACGTCGAGCCCATCCCCGAGGGGACGAAAGCCGCGCTCATGCTGGAGTACGACTCGGAACTCCACGAGGACTTCGAGGCCGCCATCGGGGCGACCAACGACCACTTCGTCACCCAGGGAACGGCCTTCGAGGCCATCGAGGCCTACTCCGCGGGGGACCAGAAGGACATCTGGGAACTCCGGAAGGCAGCCATCCCCCTGCTGATGAGCCTGGAGGGCGACCCCAAACCCTATCCGTTCATCGAGGACGCCACGGTCCCGCCGGCGGAACTGGCCGAGTACGTGATGAAGTTCGAGGAGGTGCTCGAGGACCACGACACGTCCGCCGCGTACTTCGCCCACGCCGGCTCCGGGACCCTGCACATCCGGCCCATCCTGAATCTCAAGACCGACGAGGACATCCAGAAGTTACACTCGATTACGGACGACGTGACAGACCTGGTGCTGGAACACCACGGCGCCTTCTCGGGCGAGCACGGCGACGGGATGGCTCGCACGGAGTTCAACCCCAAGATGTACGGGGAGGACATCTGGGGCGCGTTCAAGGAGGTCAAGACCGCCTTCGACCCCGGGTGGCTGATGCACCCGGGCAACGTCGTCTACCGCGAGAGCCCCGAGGACCCCGGCCCGGACAGCGACCGCGGCGTCGGCGCGGACAACCGCGACCACCTGCGGTACGGCGCCGACTACCAGTCACTGGAACCACAGACAGCCCTGGATTTCTCCGAGGAGGGCGGCTTCTCGGAGCTGGTCGAACTCTGCAACGGCTGTGGGACCTGCCGCCAGCAGGGGGGGAATACGATGTGCCCCACCTACCGGGCTTCGAAGGAAGAAATCCAGACCACCCGGGGCCGGGCGAACATGCTCCGGGCGGCCATCAGCGGCGAACTCCCCGAGGAGGAACTCTACTCCGAGCGCTTCCAGAAGGAAGTGCTGGACCTGTGTGTCGGCTGCAAGGGCTGCAAGTCGGACTGTCCCACGGGTGTCGACATGGCGAAACTCAAGGCGGAGGTGAAACACCAGTACCACCAGGAGGAGGGGACCACGCTCCGGGACAAGGTGTTCGCGAACGTCGACCGCGTGGGCGCCATCGGGAGCGCGCTGGCGCCGCTCTCGAACTGGGCCCAGAAGCTCCCGGGTGCCGACCTCGTCAACGAGAAAGTCCTGGGCATCGCCCCGGAGCGGAAACTGCCGACCTTCCGCCGGGAAACCCTGGTCGACTGGTTCGAGGCCCGCGGCCCCGGCGTCGCCGAGAGCCAGGCCGAGGAGAAGGTCCTCCTGTTCCCCGACACCTACACGAACTACAGTTACCCCGCCCCGGGGAAGGCCGCCGTCGAGGTCCTCGAGGCGGCGGGCGTCCACGTTCGCGTCCTCGACGACGAGGTGGCACCGAGCGGCCGGGCGGCCTTCTCGATGGGGATGTTGGACCTCGCGAGAAAACGGGCCACGCACAACGTCGCAACGCTCGCACCGTACGTCGACGATGGGTGGTCGGTGCTGTTCGTCGAGCCCTCCGACGCCGCGATGTTCCAGGACGAGTACGGCGACTTACTCTCCGGCGCCGACGTCCAGGAGGTCGCGGCCGGCGCCTACGGGGTCTGTGAGTACCTCTCGACGCACCGCGTCTACGAGGACATCGGCTTCGACGCGCCCGCGGAGACGCTGACCTACCACGGCCACTGCAACCAGAAGGCGCTCAACCGCCACCACCACACCACCATCGCCCTCCGGGAGGCGGGCTACGAGGTCGACGAACTCGACTCGGGCTGTTGCGGGATGGCCGGCTCCTTCGGCTACGAGGCCGAGCACTACGACCTCTCGAAGGCCATCGGGCAGATCCTCTACGACCAGGTCGAGGACAGTCCCGGCGAGACCGTCGTCGCTCCCGGTGCCTCCTGTCGGACGCAACTGAGCGACCGCGAGGGCGGCGAGCGTCCACCCCACCCCGCGGAGAAACTCCGCGAGGCGCTGGCCTGATACTGCTGAACGTGGTTACTTCGCGTTCGGCTCCCGGCTCCAACGTCGCGGTAGCGGTTTCCGACCCCGAGAGGTAGTTGCCCGAGAGGCTCGCACCGAACGTTCCGGCCCCGTCGCCGGTGTTTTCCAGGGTGAACCGGACCGTCGCGGTCGTCCGCTCGCCCGCACGGACCCGATCCGGCGAGACCGACAGGTCGGTGACGGCGAAGACGGGCGGCCCGTTCAGGCGGTCGATTGTCGTCCCCGGGAGCGCTCGCAGCGTCGTCCCGTCGAACAGCACCCGCCCGCCCTCACTCCAGGGGCTGGACGAACTCGACGACGTGGCCGTCGGGGTCCTCGACGAACGCGGTGCGGGCGTCGGCCTCCGGCTGGTCGGCCGGTTTCTGGACGACGCCGTGGTGGTCGACGTCCGCGAATGCCTCGTCGACGTCGTCGACGACGACCGCGAAGTGGTCCCAGGCGGTGCCGGCCTCGAAGTCGTCTTCGCCCTCGGTGTCGGACAGCTGCACCTCGAAGCCGTTCGAGTCGGCGACGTAGACGTTGCGCGTCCCGCCGGCGGAGAACTCCCAGGAGCGTTCGAAACCGAGGTTCTGTTCGTACCACTCGGCGAGGCGGTCGGCGTCCGAGACGTTCAGGCAGACGTGGATCGCGTCCATACGCGGTCTCTCGCACGGTTCCCACCTAAAAGCACGCATCCGTCGCTGGCGTCCTCGTCGGGACCGAATCCCGGACCGTTTATCCGCGGGCACTCCTACCGGCGGCCATGCCAGTACCCAGAAGCGAGTTCGACGACCTCCGGCCGCTGTCGTTTCGCGACCCGTCGGAGGTGCTGGACCCGGACGAACTGTACACTGTCTACGAGATCGCGCGCCTGCTCCAGGGGCTCGA
>PXSU01000123.1:0-12820 GCA_003022745.1 Halobacteriales archaeon SW_9_67_25 | reverse complement strand
ACGTCCTGCTGGACTGGGCGATCCCCTGGATGATGCAAAACGCGGAGTCGTTCGTCTTCGCCGAGCCGCGAAGCGAGGCGGAGCCGGGCCACTACGGTCTCGAGCGATGAAGCTACTCGTGGCGGGTGCGGACGCGGTCGACGCCGGCAAGACCACCTTCGCGGCCGGGCTGGTCGCCCACACCGGCGCCGTGGGGTTCAAACCCCGCGCTGGCAACGACTACTGGTTCCACCACGACGACGTCCGGGCGGCGCTGGACGCGGCCACACTCCACGGTGGGGACGCCGCGACGCTGGCGGCCGCCAGCCCGGGCACGCTCGCCCCCGTGGACGTCAACGCGGTCCACCGGCTGTGGCGGCCATCGCCCGGCCCCGGGACCGGACTACTGGGGCGGGAGGACCGCGAGTTCCTCCTCGACCGCGTCGGAGACGGGTTCGTCGTCAACGGGACCGTCGACGTGCCCGACCCCGCCCGGGCGGCGCTCCCGCTGGAAGACGCGGTCGCGGTCTCATCGACCGAGGAGTTCAACCGGGTGATGGAGGCCCGTCACCTCCCGGCGCTGGCGGCACTCGGCGAGACCGTCGCTCGGACCGACCGCGCAGTCGTGGAATCGTACGGCGACGTGGCGCGGCCGCTCCGGGCGTTCGAACCCGACGCGGTCGCCGTTGTCGAACCGCGGGAGGCCCGCCTCTACGGGGGGAGCCGCTTCTGGCGGGCCTGCGAGGTCGCCTCCCGGAGCCCCCGCGAGGGGCGGCTGGAGGAACGCGTCGACGCCGTCGAGGACCTCCTCGACCCCGCGGCACGCGCCGACCTGCCGCCGCTGGGGAGCGACGGGCGCGACCCGGAAGCCGTCGCCGACGCGTACGGCCACGCCTTCGAGCGACTGTGCGACGTCGCGGAGTGACCGTCCGTTCCGCCCGCTCCTCACCTGCCGTGGCCGGTTCGCCGTCCGGGCCCCGCCCTCTTTTCATCCGCTCGTGCCGGGTCCCGCTTTGCCGTACCGCCCCAGCAGGTCCAGCTGGTGGGTCAGGTAGGTCAGTTCGCCCGCCTCGACCTGCCGGCGGCGCGCCGACAGCCACTCAGCGAGGGTCGCGTCTGTCTCGACGTCGGCGGGCACCTCGTCCCGGTAGACGAGCAGTTCCGTCCCGGTGCTGATTGCCGAGCGCTCGGTCCGGACGCGGACCTCTCCCGGACCGGGCTCGGGGATCGGTCGCTCCCTGACTGTCACCTCCCGGGGGCCGTGAAGTACAGCGCGCGTGCCGGCATCCGTGTCACTCGCAATCGCCGGCCGGATTCCGCGTGCTGTCGCTCGGTCGGGCGCTCCTGGGAGCGGGCGGGTTCACCATGGTCGTGTCAGGGAATGGAACGGCTAAAGTCTGTGGTCCGCAGCCAACGGTGTGGTTTTTTGAGAACCGGGGCCTGTGTGGGTGTGTGGACTGCGTCTTCGTCGGCGCCGGGGCGGTCGCGGACCAGTACGCGGCCGGCCTCGACGGCTCGCCGCTCCGGCTCGCGGGGGTGTGCGACCTCGATCCCGGCCGGGCCGAGCGGCTGGCCGCCGCCCACGGCGCCGACGCCTTCACCGACCTCGGGTCGGCCCTCGACGCCCTGGATGCGCCGCTGGCCCTGAACCTGACCAGCCACGCCGCCCACGTCGGGCGCGTGACCGGGTGGCACGACCGGCCCGACTCCTTCCTGGCGGTCGGCCCGCTGTACGACGGCGCCGTTTACCCGCTCTCTTTGCTCGTCGCGTGGTTCGGCCCCGTCCAGCGGGTGCGGGCCGCCGACGTGCTGGACGTCTGGCCGGCCGACGAGGAGAAGAACCCGGAGGCGCCGACCCACATCGAGGCGACGCTTTCCTTCGACGGCCCGGTCGTACGTCTGACGGCCAGCCTCTATGCTCCCCACCGGAGCCGGGAGTTCTACGGCCTCGAACTCCACGGCGACGGCGGGTCGATCTACCTCCGGGACGCTGGCGGCCGCGGGCCCGCCCCCGGCGACCTCTCCTATGCCCGCACTGGCCGCGAGTACACCGACGTGCCGCCCCAACAGCCCGCCGACGAGCGACCCCGCCTGGCGGACGTCGAGCGGTTCGCGACCGCCATCGCCGACGGGGACCGGCCGCGTGCGAGCGCCCGCCGGGGCGCCCACCTCGTCGCGGTCTGCAATGGGATCGAGCGGGCAGCCAGCGAGAACGGACCTGTCCCCGTCGACGCCTGCGGTGTGACGGCCGACCACACGCCCCCGTCCGTGGTCCGCCCGCACGCGACCGAACCCCGTGGCGGGACTGTCCCCGACAGCGAGGTGGGCGCGAGTGCGCTACGCCTGCCCCCCATCGGGTTCGGCTGTTCGCGGTACCGCGACGGGGAGTACGTCGACCGCGCCGACTCCATCGCGGGGGCGCTGGACGCCGGCTACCGGCTGCTGGACTCGGCGGAACTGTACGGCAACGAGCACCGCATCGGCGACGTCCTCGCGGCGCCGGGTGCGCCCGACCGCGAGCGCGTCTTCCTCCTCGGGAAGGTCTGGAACACCAACCACGGCCACGTCGCGGAGGCGTGTGCGGGGAGCCTGGCGGAACTCGGCATCGAGGCCTTCGACTGCTATGCCCTACACTGGCCCGAGGCCTGGGTCTACCAGGGACCGCTCCGGCGGCTGGCCGAGAAGCCAGTCAGCGAACAGGAGGCGCTTGCCTTCCCCGAGACGGCCGGCGGCGAGCGTGCGACTGTCGACCTCTCGCTGACCGAGGCCTGGGCCAACCTGGAGGGCGTCCACGAGCGGGGCTGGGCACGCACCCTCGGGCTCTGTAACGTCACCCGCGACCAGCTAGAGCGAGTGCTCGGGGCCGCGACGGTCCCGCCCGCGCTCGTCCAGGTCGAGCGCCACCCCTACCGGCCCCGGCACGACCTGGTCGCCTTCTGCCGCGAGCGGGGCATCCGGGTGGTCGCACACTCGCCGCTCTCGGCGCCGGGCCTGCTCGCCGAGGACGTGCTGGCCGAGATCGCGGCCGACCGTGCCCTCTCGCCGGCAGGGGTCGTACTCGCCTGGAACGTGACAGAGGGGGTCGTGCCCATCCCCTCCAGCATCACGCCCGCTCACGTGGTCGAGAATTTGCGGGCCGCGAGCGCGCGGCTGACCGACGCCGAACGCGAGCAGATTGCTACCCTCGAAGACCCGGAGTTTACCCGATGAGCGTCATCGACCTCGTGGCCCGGCCACACGTCCGCCGCCGGTGGCTGTTCGTCGGCGGCGGAACCCTCGCGGTCCTCGCGGGCGGGACGGCTACCCTCGGTCGGCTGGCCGGCAGCCGGGCGGCACTGGCCTGGGCCGGCGTCGCGGCGCCGCTGCTCGCCTACGAGGCGTACTTCTTTCACTCCCGCCGCGAGGGGGGCCCGGTCGCGGTGCGTGCGGCCAACGCCGTGACGCTGATGCGGGGGTGGCTGTTCGCGGCCGTCGGCGGGTTCGTCGCGCTCGGGCCGACCACCGCGCTCGTCCCGCCGGGAGTGGCCGGCGCCATCGCCTGGGTGCCCGGCCTCTGTTACGGCCTCGGCGCCGCCCTCGACCAGGTCGACGGCCGGCTTGCCCGCTACACGGGCACCGAATCGCACTTTGGCGAGCGCCTCGACATGGCTGTCGACACGCTCGGGTTCGTCGTCGCGCCGGGCGTCGCCGTCGCCTGGGGACGGCTGCCGGTCTGGTACCTGTCGCTGGCGGCCGCCCGCTATTGCTTCAAGGCCGGCCGCGGGTACCGCCGGTGGCGGGGCCTGCCGGTCCACGACCTCTCGCCCCACTCGCTCCGGCGGACGTTTTCCGGCCTGCAGATGGCCTTTCTTACTGTCGCGCTGTTGCCCCTGGTCACGCCGGATACCCTCGCGGTCCTCGCGGCCGTCGTGCTGACGCCTTCCCTGGCGATGTTCGGGCGGGACTACCTCGTGATGGCGGGCTACTACCGGCCATGATGGCGCCGACCCACGTCCTCGTCGGACTCGTGTTCGCGGCCGCCGTGGCACGCGTGGACCCGGCGCTGGCGTCGGCCGCGGCGGTCGGCGGTGCCGTGGGCGGGTTCGCGCCCGACATCGACATGTTCGTGGGTCAGCACCGCCGGACACTCCACGCGCCGGTGCTGGGATTCGTCCCTGCGCTGGTGACGGTCACAGTCGCGCTCGCCCGTCCGACGCCGCTGGCAGTCGCCGCCGCCGTCGGATTCCTGGCGGCAGCCGTCCACTCGGCCAGCGACATCCTCGGCGGCGGCCGGGAGTTGCGCCCCTGGAAGCGGACGAACCGCGACGGTGTGTACTGCCACGCGGCGGGCCGGTGGTTGCGCGCCCGGTACGTCGTCCCCTACGACGGGTCGGCCCGCGACGCACTGCTCGCGGCCCTGCTTTCGGTGCCGGTCGCGCTGACCTTCGCCGGCCCCGTCCGGTGGCTCGCGGTCGGACTCGTGGGCGGGGGCGCCCTCTACGCGCTCGTCCGCAGGCGCGTCCCGGACCACGTCGAGCCGTACATCGAGTGACCGGCCCGAACCTACCGGTGAGCACGCCACGGGCGTGTCAGCGGGCCGCACGGATGCGCGGCGTTGAAGTCCCGGCCGACCCGAGACGGCAGCGATGGACGAGAACACCCGGCGGCTGGTCGCGTTCGTCGCGTCACAGCTCGTGTTCGTCGCGGCACTCATCCACGTGGCAGTGGGTGCGGTCAACTGGATACGGTGGCTCTCTGCCGGATTCCTCCTCCCCCAGGACGCGCGCTGGCCGGTGTTCGTCCTCTCGGGGCTCGCGGTCATCGTCGGCATCTACGCCGCCAGCCGCGCCGAGAACCGCCGACCCTACTACCTCGCCGGCGTCGTCGTCATGCTCGGATACGTCGTCGCCTACTTCGGCTGGCACCTCGGGGGCCACCGCCTGTTCCTCGTGGCCGGCCCGGCCGCCGGCAACGCCGAGACCATCACCGTCCAGTGGTTTCTCGACCACCTCTTCGCCGGCGCGGTCGAGTTCGTGTCCATCCTCGTCGAGACAGTCGCCGCAGTCGCACTCGCCGTACTGTACGTCACCGCCGGCGAGCAGGTGAGTGGAGACGAACCCGATGACACCGGTGAGGAACCGTGAACGCCGACCGCTACCTCGACCGGCTGGGGCTGGCGCGTGCGGACGTCGCCCCGCCCGACCACGAGGCCCTGCGGACCCTCCAGGCGGCACACGTCCGCACCGTCCCCTTCGAGAACATCGCCATCACGGGCGACCCCGAAGGCAACGGCGCCGAGGGTGTCACGCTCGACCGGCGGTACGTCGTCGACGTGGGCGTCGCCGTCCCGACCATCCGGCAACCGCTCCCGCTGGACGGCACACTCAGAGAAGACGAGGCCGGCGTTGCCTGGCGGGTCGTCGAGAGCGACCGCCCGGACGCCGACTACTGCGCGCAGTTCCGAAACCCCGGCGGGGACTGGCAGAACCGCTACGTGTTCCGGGACCGCCCGGTCACCCTCGACTTTTTCCGGGCCAGTTGCGAGTTCCTCGCGGCCGCCCCCGAGTCCCCGTTCACGAGTGACCCGTTCGCCACCATCGCGACCCCATCGGGCCACCGGAAACTCGAACCCGGGACGCTCACCGTCATCGAGAACGGCGAAACACGCGAACGGCCGGTCGACCCCCGCGAGTGGCACGACGTGCTCGAACGCGAGTTCGGTATCTCGCTGTCCGTATAGGCAGAACAAGTACATTCAATATACAAAAAATATATCTGATATAATATCTATTTCCTCCGGTAGAAATCCATTCGAACGTAACCAGTATCCGAAGAAATCATGTCTTCGTATTCTTTCGGTCTAAATACAAGAATGCGTATATTTTTTGGAAACCTCGGCTCCGCGTCGTGGGACCGGACGCGGACGGTAACCGGCGCACAGGGGTTAAGCGGGGGGCGGCCAAAGCGGGGGGTATGAAACTCGGGACGGGGTTGTTCACCTGCCAGCGACGTCCGGACGACGACCGTTCGATGGCGGCCATCTACGACGAGATGCTGGAACTCGGGCGGGCCATCGACGGGGCCGGCCTCGACAGCGCGTGGGTCTCGGAACACCACTTTCTCGCTGACGGCTATCTCTCGGGGGTCGCACCCGCGCTGGGGGCGCTGGCGGCGGTCACCGAGGACGTCGAACTCGGGCCATGCATCGCGCTGGCACCCCTCTACGACGCGGTGCGCCTCGCCGAGGACGTCGCCACCGTGGACCTGCTCGCGGACGGCCGCGCCACGCTGGGGCTGGCCATCGGCTCGAACCCCCACGAGTTCGAGGCCTTCGGCGTCCCCACCGACGAGCGGGTCGACCGCCTCGTAGACGCCGTGAACACGGTCCGTGGCGCCTGGTCGCCGGGGCCACTCGACTACGACCCCGAGTTCCACGACGCCGGACCGGACGTCGACGTGACACCCAAACCGGCAAGCGACGTGCCGGTCATGCTCGGCGGGGCCGCAAAGCCCGCTGTCCGGCGGGCCGCCCGCATCGGCGACGGGTGGTGTGCGCCCTCCGCGCTCTCCATCGAGGGCGTCGCGAAGCGCGTCGCGGACATCGAGCGGGTCCGCGAGGAAGAGGACGTCGACGGCGACTTCCAGGTCTACCTCATCCAGCACGGGTTCGTCGGCGACTCCCGCGACGAGGCCTGGGAACGGATGCGCGAGGGGTACCTCTACATTCAGCGCCGCTACGAGGAAATCTTCTCCGGGGAGTCCGTCGAGGAACTCTCGGCCGAGCGCCGGCAGGAGCTGAGAGAGCAGGCCATCTTCGGCACGCCCGAACAGGTCCTCGAGGAACTCGACGAGTACCGCGAGGCGCTTGGCGAGGACGTCCACGTTATCTTCCGCACCTACCATCCCGGCATCGGCACCGACCCGATGGTCGAGTGCATCGAACGCCTCGGCGACGAGGTCCGGCCACAGCTCGACTGAACTCACGGTTCAGTCCCAACAGCCTCGATATCGTCGTCCCCAGACGGATCGAGCGCACCGAGGTGGGGAAGGTCCGGCGGGTCTACGACCACAGATAATATGCCGGGTCCGGGCGAACGCCGCCCATGGACATCGAGGCCTTCTTCGAGTCGATGCCATTTGCCGACCTGCTCGGGATCGAGGTGACCGACGTCGGGGACGGCCACGCCGAGGGCGCGCTCCCGATGCGGCCCGACCTCTCCTGGAACGAGGACCGCGTGATGGCCCACGGCGGCGTCACCTTCACGCTCGCTGACACGGTCGGCGGCGCGGCGCTCGTCTCGCTGGTCGATCAGCCCGTCCCGACCGTCGACATGCGCATCGACTACCTGGAGGCGGGCACCGGCGACCTGACCGCGACGGCCGATGTCGTCCGTCTCGGGGGCGACGTGGGTGTCGTCGACGTCGACGTGTACGCGGGGGACGCTCACGTCGCCGACGCGCGGGGCGTCTACAAAACTGGGTGACGGCAGTCGGGGGCCGGAGACTGCAGTCGTCGCTCACTCCTCGTCCACCGCGGCGTCCCTGTCGAAAATCCGTTCGATCTCCGAGCCCTCCAGCAGGTCGACCAGGCTCTCGTCGCCCCGCCGGTAGGCCTCCCACTCCGCGTCGGTCAGGAACTCGGCCTTCTCGCCGTCGGTCAGCCGCGATTCGAGCATGTCGTCGATGTCTTCCGGATCGTAGCCCGAAACCGGCATGTGCGAGGGCACGACTGCGAGCGGCTTAAGAATGTGGTGTGGTGGCTGGCCCCACGACGCTGGCCGTCTACCGGGTCTGTGAGTACTCCTCGACCCACTCCCGGAGGGTCATGTCCATCGCGGACTGGATGATGGCGTTCGAGGACGCGGAGTTGGCGCTCTTGACGAGTTCTGCCTCCACTGTCCGCGAGGGAACTTCGCCGATGAAGTGGGGGATGGCCCGCTGGACCGCGAGTGGACACCCGACCTCGTGGGCCAGCGCGTAGCCCGACAGCGAGTGGGGAATCTCGTCGCTGGCGTACTCGGGGTCGGGGTCGACCAGCTCCTCGTCGACGACGGAGACGTACTCGTAGCACTTCCCGACGTCGTGGAGCAGGCTCGCAGCGATTGCGACGTCCACGTCGGGGTCGGCGTCGTGGAACGCCCGCTGCTGGTGGGCGGTATCGCGGGCGATGCGGGCGACCCCGCGGACGTGCTCGACGTTCGTGACCTCCTGGATGTTCCAGGCGTAGGGGACGTCCGCGACGTGTCGCCACCCGCCCCGCTCCAGGGCGAGCGTCCAGGCCTCGACGACCTGCTCGCGCAACCCCTCGTCGTCCATGTCCGCGAGTTCCGGCAGCGCCTCCCGGACCTGTGACTCGTAGTCGGGCATGTCAGGCTTCGTCCGTCACGAGGTGCTCGCGGCCGATCAGCCGCGGGCGCCGGTCGATAGCCAGGAAGTTGTCCACGTCCCCGCGAGCCTCCTTTGCCTTCCCTTTGTCGGGGTCGTAGTCACGGCTGCCCTCGCTGCCGAGCGCGTCGTACAGCGCGTCGAGGTCCTCGAAGTACAGTTCGGCGACGCCGTCGAACTCCGCGTTCTCCGGGTCCGCTGAGAGGACTGTCGTGTACCGGACCACGCCCTCGATCTCGCGGGCGATTGGGGTGTGGTTGGTCTGCCAGTACTCGACGAACTCCTCGTGGGTCATCCCCTCCTGGCGGACGAGGAAGGCCGAATGCTTGTAGAGGCCGTCGGTGTCGCCGCCGACCTCGTCTTTCTGGACGGTCTCCTCGCCGATGAATCGCGGGCGCTCGTCGATAGCGAGGAAGTTGTCCACGTCCTCGCGGGCGCGGGCCGCAACCTCCCGCGTGGGGTCGTAGTCGCGCGAACCCGGGCTTCCCAGGGCGGCATGGAGGTCCTCTATGTTCTCGAAGTACAGTTCGGCGATGCCGTCGAACTCCGCGTTCGCGGGGTCGGTGGGGAGCACCTGGTGGTACCTGACGACACCCTCGATGTCCTTCGCGATGGGGGTGTGATTCTCCCGCCAGTAGTCGACGAACTCCTCGTGGGACATGCCCGACTGGCGGACGAGCAAGGCGACGTGCTTGTACATCACCAATTGTTTCTCTGTGTCGGATGTTAAATCCTCTTGCTGGTTTCGGGTTGTCGGTTTCTCTAGCTGAACGGTTGTGTGTGACTGTCCTGCAACGACTGGTCAGAAAGCCCCCGACCGCTCAACCCTCCGGGGCTTGCTGCGTTACTCGGTCGCTGCGCTCTCTGCGTTACTTACTTCGCCCGGGAGGAATCGACCGGCCGGCCCCTTTCAACTGGACCGAGCGAAGTGAGGGAAGCGCGCAGCGAGTCCCGGGAGCCGAGCACGCGGGGGCTTTCTTGCTGTCAGTGGCAGTCGCCACACAAGCACCAACGCCGCCTAGTCCTCACTCGTGCAATCCACCGACATCGGCGTAAAAAGACGACTCCAGCGACGCGGCCATATCCGCCTCGCGGTCGATGCGAACGTCGATCACGTGCGGACGGTCTTCAGCAGCCATCGCCGTCTCCAGCGCGCCGGCCAGTCCGTCGGGCGTCGAAACCCGTGTCCCCACCGCTCCGAACGCCTCGGCGGCTTTCACGAAGTCGGTGTCGTGGAACTCGACGCCGGCGATGTCCCCTTCGGTCTCTTGCATCTGCCGGACCATCCCGAGGCTGGTGTCGTTGAGCACCACGAACGCCGGCGCGACGCCATGCTCGACGGCCGTCTCGACGCTCGTCATCGTCATCGCGAACCCGCCGTCGCCTGCCACCCCGAGGACGTCCCGGTCGGTCGTGATCGCCGCCGCCACCGCCGCGGGGACCGCCCACCCCATCGCGCCCACGCCGCCGCTCCCGAAGTACGTCCGGACCGCGGGCGTCTGCAGGTAGTTGAGCAGCCAGAAGCGGTTGTTCCCCGAGTCCGCCGTCACGATTGTCTCGGCGTCGATTACGGCCTCGATTTCCCTGACTGCCCGCTGGGGCTTCACCGGCGAGGCATCCGAGTCACAGGCCGGTGCCGAGAAGGATTCCCGGGCCGCGCTGGCCCGCTCGCGGGGCCACTGGTCGTCGGTCCTCCCCGCCGCGTCGTCGGGCAGTGCCTCGACGAGATCGGCCAGCGCCAGCGCGGCGTCGCCGACCAGCCCGACGTCGGCGGGATACACCCACCCGGCGTTGCGCGGGTCGACGTCGACGTGCAGGATGGTCTGCTCGTCCGGGCGGACGAACTCGGGGGCCTGCCAGTTCGTGTCCATCGGGTTGAGCCGCGATCCCACGACGAGGAGGACGTCGGCCTCGCTGATGACGCGGTTGGCCCCCTCGTGGCCGAAGGAGCCGACGACCCCGCCCGCCAGCGCGTGGGTCTCCGGGAACGTCGACTTGCCCAGATACGACGTGGTGACGATTGCTCCGGCAGCTTCCGCGAGAGCCCGGAGTTCCTCGTAGGCGCCGGCGGCGTGGACGCCGTTGCCCGCGACGACGGCCGGCCGTTCTGCTGTAGCGAGCGCCTCTGCCGCGGCGTCGATGTCGGCGGCGTCGGGTCGGGACTCCCACGTCCGGGCCTGGGCGTCGCTCTCCCAGACCGCCGGAACCGACTCCTCGGGAACCTCCTCGGTGACGGCGTCGCCGTCGAGGACGACCGCAGTCGGGCCCGGTCGGCCCGCAGTGGCGTGTTTGAACGCCAGTTGCAGACTCCGGACTGTCTCGGCCGGCGTGCGGGGCGTCCAGTGTTCCCTGGTGTAGGCCGACAGTGCCCGCGGGAGGTCGATCCCGCCGTAGTCGCCACGGGCCTGCTGGTAGGGCGCAAGCGTCGAGTACTCGCCGCGCTCGCTCGCCTCGGTGAGGACGACCATCGGCGAGGAGCCTAGGAACCCCTCCATCTGGCCGATGGCGCCGAGGCTGCCGATCCAGGGCCCCTGCCCCGCGAGGACGCCCGGCTCGCCGTGCAGGCGGCCGTACAGCTCGGCCATGACGCTGGCCTCCCGCTCGTCGCGCGGGCGGACGAGCTCTACCCCCGAGCCGGGCAGGTGGTCGAACAGCTCGATGACCCGCCCGCCGGGGTAGCCGAAGACGTACTCGACGCCCAGCGCCGCCAGTTCCGCGACGAGTCGCTGTGCCGTCTCGGTCATACGCCTGTCTCGGCGCCCCGACCCTTTGCCCTGTCGGTGCCCCGGATACCCTCTCGACCGGCATCTGATTCGAGTAGCTTGAACAACTTTCTTGTCGATGGCCCGACGATGGACGGGCATGACGACCCCGCCCGAGGTCAACAGGCCGGTCGAGACGGTCGAGCGGTCGGTCGCGATCACCGAGTTCCTCAAAGACGAGGGGTCGGCGACGCTTTCGGAGATCGCCGCCGAACTCGACTGTGCCAAGAGCACCGCACACAGACACCTCAAGACCCTGGAGGCAAACAGCTTCCTCCTCCGGGAGGGCGAGGCCTACCGGCTCGGCGCGCGCTTTCTGGATTATGGCGTCGCGGCCCGGAACCGGTACGACCTGTTCGCGGAGGCCAAACCGAAGGTCGACGAACTCGCCGCCGAAACCGACGAAAAGATCTGGTGTACCGTCGAGGAGCACGGCCGGAGCGTCCACATCTACGGCGCCCGCGGGAAACACTCGGTGCGTACCCACGCCCGCGTCGGCGGGCGCCACCACCTCCACCAGCACGCCGCCGGGAAGTCCATCCTCGCACACCTCCCCGCAGAGCGCGTCGAGGAGATCGTCGACACCCACGCGACATCGTCGAGACGCACGGCCTGCCGGCCCGGACCCCGCACACCATCACCGACCCCGGAGAACTGCGGGCCGAACTCGAAACGGTCCGCGAGCGGGGCTACGCGTTCAACTTCGAGGAGTCCGTCGAGGGACTCCACGCCGTCGGCGCGCCCATCACCGACGAGAACGACCGTGCCATCGGCGCGATCAGCATCTCCGGGCCGGCCAACCGTCTCAGCGGCACCCGACTCCGCGATGACTTCCCCGACCTCCTGCTCGGGGTGGTCAACGAGATCAGCATCAATCTCGCTCACGCGTAGCCGGGCGGCGCCTCCACACTCCCGGTTCGAGTGAACCGAACCCCCGTGGCCCCGCACGTACGGCTCCGTATCCGGCCGGTACTGCTCCTGTCGCCGGTGGTTGGACGGCCTTCCCGACCCTGGCGGAATTACATGCGTATATCCGTAACGACATCGCCCGGCCGTTCGACGTGCGGGGCCGATTTCGTTCTCTCGAAGACAGCGAGACGCTGCTGGCGGGCTACTCACCGCGCCACTCGGGCTCGCGGTCCCCGAGGAAGGCGTCGATGCCCTCGTCCTTGTCGTCGGTGGCAAACAGCTGTGCGAACAGTTCTGCCTCGTACTCGATGCCACTCTCTAAGTCCATCCGCGACGCCGCTCTGACGGACTTCTTCGCGAACTCCAGGGCAACGGGGCTGTGTGCCGCCATCGACGCCGCGAGGCCGTAGACGCGCTCGTCGAAGCCCTCGCCGTGGACCTCCTCGACGAGGCCGATGTCTGCTGCCTCGGCGGCGTCGATGAGTTCCCCCGAGAGGATCAGGCGCATTGCGTGGCCCTCGCCGACGAGTCGGGGGAGACGCTGGGTCCCGCCGCCGCCGGGCATGATGCCCAGCGTGATTTCGGGCTGGCCGAGTTTGGCGTCCTCGTGGGCGATGCGGACGTCACAGGCCTGCATCAGTTCACAGCCGCCACCCAGGGCGTGGCCGTTCACGCGGGCGATGACGGGGAGCGGGCAGTCCTCGACTACCTCGTAGACCCGCGGGCGCTTGCTGGCCTCGCGCTGCTGGAGGGCGTCCCGCTCGCGGAGTTCCGTCACGTCCGCGCCGGCGACGAACGCGCCCGAC
>PXSU01000122.1 GCA_003022745.1 Halobacteriales archaeon SW_9_67_25 | reverse complement strand
TGGGCATCTTCATCAACGTCTTGCTTGCGGCGTTCAATATGATCCCCTTCGGCCCGCTGGACGGGCGGAAGGTGCTGGCCTGGAACCGGACGGTCTTCGCCGCCGTCGCCGTCCCCACCGTCGCTGTCGCCCTCGCGCTCCTGTTCGGGGTCGTGCCCGTGGACGTCTTTTGACGGGTATCCACAGACGGGAACGGTGGCTTAAAAAAGGAGGAGGACAACCCCCGTTACAATGCAGGCACAGGTGACAGACCAGCAGTTCCTCGGGGAAGAGTGGGACTACTGCGTGGTCCTCGACGCCTGTCGGTACGACGTCTTCGCGGACGTCTACGACGAGTATCTCGACGGAACACTCGAAAAACGCCGCAGTCCGGGCTCCTCGACGCCGGAGTGGGCCCACCGCACCTTTACCGGCTCCCACGACATCGCGTACTTTTCCGGGAACCCCTTCATCAACGGCACGGGCATCCCGCTGAACGAACTCGCGTGGGGGGCAAGCTGTGACTACGAGTGGACCGCGACCGAGCACATCGCCGAGATTATCGACGTCTGGCGCGAGGGGTGGCACGAGGAGTTCGGGACCGTCACTCCCGAGGGGATGGTCCAGTCGTTCCACGACCACGCCGACGCCGTGGACCGACGGGACCGGACCGTCCTCCACTACATGCAACCCCACGCCCCCTTCCTCACCCGCGAGACGGGCGGGAAACTGACCCGCATCAAGGAGGGCATCGCCAGCCAGGACGACAGCGACGGCGAGGCAGACGGGGCGCTCTCGACGGTCGGCAACAACCTCCGCCCGTACGTCGAGAGCGCGCTGGGCGACAGCTCCTTCGCGATGAAAGCGGGGCTGTGGATGGAACTGGGCCTCGGGAACGTCCTGCGGGAGGGGACCCGCGAGGCCGGCATGACATACCACGAGGAGAACCTCCGGCTGGCCCTGGAATCGATCGCGGACCTCCTGCCCGAACTCGACGGGTCGGTCGTCGTCACCGCCGACCACGGCGAGGCCTTCGGCGAGGACGACGTCTGGGAACACCACATCGAGACGTACATCCCGCCGCTGGTCGAGGTCCCCTGGTGCCGGGTCCAGTAGCCGGGCCGGCGGGGCGGTCGCGGCACACACCCGGGACGGGCTTTAGCTGTCGGAGTCCCGACCACGGGTATGCAGCCGAGCAGACGCTCCGTGTTGCGGGCTGGCGGCCTCGCGGCGGTGGCGAGCCTCGCCGGCTGCACCGGCGTGCTCGGGTCCGACCCCGGCACCCCACGCGACTGGCAGTTCGACACGGAAGCGGTCTCGGAGACGCCCAACCGGTCGAGTCGATGGCCGCGGTCGGCGGTCTCCAGTTCGGCGAGTACCGGACCGGGTCGTCGCTCACGTTCAGATCCGTGGTCACCCTCGGCTCGTTCGAGCGAACCGCCCTAGAGGAGCGAATACGGGCCGAAGGCAACCCGGAGACCGAGCGCGACTACGGGGGTGCCACGGTGTTCGGGGGCGTCGACGGCCGGGAGGCGGACGTGACGCTCGTCGGACTGTACGAGGACGCCGCGAGCGCCGAGGCGACCATCGAGAACGTCGAAGCCACCTACGACGGCGACGCGGTCGTCGTGACGGTGACCGGCGAGACGCGGTCGCTGCTGGATGGGACGGCCGTCACGCCGCCGACCGCGCCGGGCTGACGGGACGGGAGGACCCTCACGGCGGCAGGCGACCACCGGGCGTTGGTCACCAGATTCATTAGAGCGCGGCAAAAAGGGGGTGTATGCAAACTGATAGACGGTCCGTCCTGAAGGCTGGCGGGGTGCTCGCGGCGCTCGGAACGACGGGACTGGCGGGGTGTAGTGGCTTCCTCGGTGGTGGCGGTGATGCCGCGCCGGGCGACTACCGGTACGACCCGTCGGTCCTGGCAGAGACGGAGAACAAGTTCTTCGGGAACGTCGACTACGCCGGGCTCTACGAGGCCCGCGAGAACTTCCCGGAGTCGACCCGGGAGTCCTTCGAATCCGCCGAGGACTCGCCGGTCGCCCCCGAGGAGATCGACACCTTCACCGGCGTCGCCGGGGCACAGATAGCGATCGAGGACGCCCCGTCGTCGTCGGTGTTCGGGTCGATGGCGCTTCTGGGCTCCTTCGAGGCGAGCGCGGTCCAGTCCGACCTCGAGGCCGACGGTGCCCAGGAGAGCGGGGAGTACGAGGGCTTTACCCTCTACGAGAACGTCGACGAGAGTTCGCCCGGCGACATCGCCGACGGGGGCGAGGGGTCGGCGGTGGCTGCGGTCCGGGACGGGGTCGCTATCTTCGGCGCCGCGGGAAGCGAGGGCGGGAGCGGTGCCGGTGTCACGGGTCGGCAGGCCGCCGAGACGATGATCGACGCAGGCAACGGGGACGTCGACCGGCTCGAGGCCACCAGCGACCGCGCCGGACAGCTGACAGACCGGTTCGGGGACGCGAACGTGATGGTCGGCGGGCAGGTCGACCCGGCACTGGTCGAGACGGCGATGGCACAGGGCCAGCAGGGGGCACAGACTCAGTTCATCAACGGCGTCCGCGCCGGCGGGTTCGGCATGACCGTCGAGGGTACCACGACGACGATGACCCTCGCGCTCCTCTATACGGACGCCGAGAGGGCGGAGAACTCGGGCGTGCAGGAACTGGCCGACCTGGCGTCCCAGCAGGCCGTCGAGAACAACCCCGGACTCGACAGCGTCGAGGCCGAGTACGACGGGAACGCCGCCGTCGTGACGGTCGAGGGCGAGACGGAGACCATCTTCGAGGAAGGGGCCTCGGCCGGCACCGGCGGCGGACTCGCAGTCGCGGAGCCGGCCCGCCTTGGCGTCTCGCCGGTCCCCGAGCCGTAGACCCGCGTCGCTCACGCCGACAACACGAGCGGTCGGCCCGAACGGTGGGCTTTTGTCGGTACCGCGCCCGCCGACACGTATGACCGACGGGACCGACGAGGGCGAGCGGACGGGCGCGGACGACGGGACCGACGAGGAGGGACTCACCTACGCCGGGACCGGGGTCGACATCGACGCGAGCGAGGCGGCGACGGCGGCACTGGTCGGCGCGGCCGGCGAGTTCGAGGGCGAGTTCGCCGGCCTGGTCGAGATCGGCGAGGGCTACCTCGCGCTCGCGACGGACGGCGTGGGGACGAAACTGCTCGTCGCCGGGGCTGTCGAGGACTACTCGACGGTCGGTATCGACTGTATCGCGATGAACGTCAACGACCTCGTCGCCCAGGGGGTCGAGCCCGTGGCCTTCGTCGACTACCTGGCAGTCGAGGAACCCGACGAGGCGGTCGCCGAGGCAGTCGGGGAGGGGTTGCGCCGCGGCGCCGAACGGGCCGGCGTGGCCCTGGTCGGCGGCGAGACGGCCGTCATGCCCGAGGTCGTCCGGGGGCTGGACATCGCGGGGGCCTGTGCCGGACTGGCGCCAGCCGACGGCCTGTTCCCCGGGGAGGCACAGCCGGGCGACGTCCTGGTGGGGTGGCCGTCGAGCGGCATCCACTCGAACGGGCTCACGCTGGCCCGCGAGGCGGTCACCCGTGAGCACGACTACGCCGACCCCTTCCCGCCGGCACCCGAGCGGACCATCGCGGCGGAACTGCTGGAACCGACGCGGATCTACACGGACCTGCTGGAACCGCTACGCGCCCACGACGCCCGCGCTGCCGCACACGTCACCGGCGGCGGGTGGACCAACCTCGCGCGGATGGGACCACACCGCTACGAAATCGAGACTCCCTTCGACCCGCAACCGGTGTTCGAGTTCGTCCAGCGCGAGGGCGGAGTCAGCGACAGGGAGATGCACCGGACGTTCAACATGGGGACCGGCTTCGTGGCCGCAGTCGACCCCGCCGACGCGGACGCACTCGTCGATGCGACGGCCGGGGGGCGCCCGGTCGGGACCGTCAGGTCATTCGACGGGAACGAGGAGGACGCAGCCGAGGGTGTCGTCGCCGTCCGCGGCCTGGAACTGTAGTGGCCCCTTGTTGTTGCCGGCGGGACCGTCAGGGCAGGCTCTACCTATGAGACATGTCTGGCGACGTCGGCCTCTGTGATGATGCCGACCGTCGCGCCGCCCTCGACGACCAGGACGGCGTCGTTGTGGTCGAGGTGTGCGTCGACGGCGTCGATGGTGGCCTCCGGTTCGACCGTCGACAGCGCCTCGTGCATCACCTCCGCGACCGGCAACTCGCCGATGTTCTCCTCGGGGCGGGCGCGGATGTCGGAGGTGGCAATCAGCCCCAGCGGCGTCCCGTCGCGGATGACCGGCACCTGCGAGTAGCCCTTCTCGTCCATCGTCTCGATGGTCTCGTGGACGCTGGCGTCGGGCCTGACGCTGACCACCTCCGGGTGCATCAGGTCCCGGGCCCGGAGCACCCCGCCCTCGGCCTCGTCGAGGGCGTTCACGATCCGCCGCAGCGTCGACAGCCGCGGGTCCACGTCCTCGCCCTCGATGCGAGCGATCAGCGGCTGGGAGACGTCCGCCCGCTCCGCGAGTTCGCTCTGTGTCAACCCCAGCTCCGTCCGGCGTTCCCGCAGGTCCTCCGGCGTCGGAAGCTCCATACCGACAAATAACCCCAAGTAATATAAAAACGTACCGGCGGGCCGGGAGTCAGAAAGTGGGTACGCCCGGCCGTGTCACTCGGCCTCGTCGGCGTCGGCCGTCTCGACGGTGTCGACGACCTTCAGCGGGACGTCCCGGAGCGCCCCGCCGATGTCGCTCTTGGCGATGCGCTGGGCGTGTTCGGTACTCTCGGCGTTGAACACCTTCATCTCCAGTACCAGGCCCACCAATGCCGTGTCGGCGGCGATGAACGCCGAATCGAACGGCTCCCCACAGGCCGGACAGTCGGTGAACCCGACATCGACCTCGACATAGTCCATCTCCTCTGCGTTGAGACGCTTGCCGGCCTCGCTGACCGCCACGCCGATTGCGTCGTCGACGTTCTCCACGTCGTGGACCAGCCAGGCCGCCTCGAGCACGACTCGGTAGTTCATACCCGATGTCTGCTCCGGGCGCTATTCGGTTCTTTTGATTCGTCTCCGGACGAGTCCGACAGCCCAATCCCGGCCGACTGATGCGCACGTCACCGGAATAGTTGAAGTAACTTATGGCCATCTCCCCCTGTTCCAACGGTTCCATTATATACGTCTCCGGACTGCGCCAGGACCGTACCACTCGCGATAGGGGCTCGAGAAAACCGCACGACTACGGCCGTCCGACGGAGATACTGGAATGATAAATTGTGAGAAAGTGAGGGGAAGATTTATATATACCCAGTCGCAGAGAGTCGGTCGAAGTACGATGGAACGCGTCTACCGTGCAACGCTGCTCGTGCTGTACCAACTGGCCCTGCTCGTGGGCATCGTGGCGATGCCCGTCGCACTGGTCGCGGACCGGTTCGGTCTGGGGCTGCCAGTCCACCGGGCGGTCAAACGCCTCGGGGAGAAGTACGACCAGGCCGCCGGCTGACTGCGGCCGTTCTCCTCCGCGCTATCCACTCATACTCGCGTCTGCAGTCACACGCGTCCCGGCTCGCCCGCCCGAACGGTTCCTTTTTTACGTGACCATCCAGTAGACGGTAGTAATGCAGGACACGACTCCTGGTTTCGAGACGGACGGACTCTCCGGGCGACTGCACGACGACCCCTACGAGCCGGAACTGGGCTCGCTGCCCGACGAAGGAAGCGTGGGGCGCGACGAGGACAGCGTGGCGAAGACGGGCACGACGACGATCGGCATCGCCACCGAGGAGGGCGCAGTCGTCGCGACGGACAAACGTGCGAGTCTCGGGGGCCGGTTCGTCTCGAACAAGAACGTCCAGAAAGTCGAGCAGATCCACCCGACTGCGGCGCTGACACTGGTCGGCTCGGTCGGGGGCGCACAGTCGTTCATCCGGACGATGAAAGCCGAGGTCAACCTCTACGAGGCGCGCCGGGGCGAACACATGAGCATGCAGGCGCTCTCGACGCTGGCTGGCAACTTCGCCCGCGGGGGGCCGTTCCTGGCGATCAACCCCATCCTCGGTGGTGTCGACGACGAAGGGTCACACATCTACAGCATCGACCCCGCCGGCGGCGTCATGGAGGACGACTACACAATCACCGGGTCCGGGCTCACCGTCGCCTACGGCACCCTGGAGGACCGCTACGAGGAGGGCATGACCAACGAGGAGGCCCAGCAGGTGGCCGCCGCGGGCGTGAAGGCCGCCGCCGAGCGCGACACCGGGTCGGGCAATGGCGTGTTCATCGCCGACGTCACGGGCGAGGGCGTCGAGATTTCCGAGTACGACCTCGACGAACTCGACGTCTAGCCCTTTTTTACGCCGTCGCGCCTCTCCCGGGTATGCACCCGGCACGCGTCGACTCGCTGGTCGACCTCGCCTACGGGGTGTTGATACTCGCCGCAATCGTGCTGATGGTCGTGGTCACCACCCGGGTCGGCATCGCGTTCGGTATCGGCGTGTTCCTCGCCTACGCCACCCACGTCGTCTGGAAGATGGCCCGCTACGACCCCGAGTGGATGACCCGCGAGGTCGCACAGCAGGTCGAGGACGAACTGAGCGAGGAGGTCACGGCGGCCGTCTCCGAGGAGATGACCGAGACGGTCGAGGAGGCAGTCTCGAAAGAGGTCACCGGGGCGGTCGAAGACACCGTCGAGGAGACCGTCGAAAAAGCGGTGAAAGACGCGACCGACGCGGAGTCCTAGCGGGGCCGGGAGCCGCAGCTATCCACCAGGTCGTGATTCGTTCAACACGCTGGTGGCAGGACAGCCCCGAACCGCGTTGTACTGTTCGTTCGGTCCACGAGACCGTTGACTGGACCACGACCGGGTGGATATTTTACCGGGGACGCGAAAGGGACGGACATGAAACTGTTCGGGACGGCTGGCATCCGGGGTCCAGTCACGGAGGTGACCCCCGACCTCGCGCTCGCGGTCGGCCGGGCCGTGGGCGCGGACGGCGAGGAGTTCGTCGTGGGCCGGGACGGCCGCGTGACCGGTCCGGCCCTCGAGAACGCGGTCGTGGCCGGCCTGGAGAGTGCCGGCGCGGACGTCGAGCGCGCGGGACAGGTCCCGACGCCGGCCCTGGCCTTCGCCTCGCGGGGCCGCCGGGGCGTGATGCTCACCGCCAGCCACAACCCGCCGCCGGACAACGGCGTCAAGGCCTTCGTCGACGGCGTCGAGTACGACCGCACGGCCGAACGGCGCGTCGAGGACCGCGTCGGGAGCGGGGCCGACGCCGCTGGCTGGGACGCGTGGGGCGAGGACGTCCGCGCCGACCCACTGGGGGCCTACCGCGAGGCCGTCGTCGAGTTCGCGAGGGGTCACGGTGCCGTCCCCGAGGGGCTGACGGTCGCGGTCGACTGCGGGAACGGGATGGCGAGCCCCGCGACGCCGCAGGTGCTTTCGAGCCTCGGGGCCGACGTCCGTGCGCTCAACGCGTCCGTCGACGGGTACTTCCCCGCCCGCGAGAGCAAGCCCACCCCGGAGACGCTGTCTGACCTGCGGGCGTTCGTCGCCGGCAGGGCGGACCTCGGGATCGGCCACGACGGCGACGCCGACCGGATCGTCATCGTCGACGGCGACGGGGAGGTCGTCCACGAGGACACCGTGCTGGCCATTCTCGCAGAGCACTGCACCCGCGCGAGCGACGCCGCCGACCCCGTCGTCGTGACCACGCCCAACGCCTCGGCCCGCATCGACGAGCGGGTCCGTGCGGCGGGGGGACGGGTCGAACGCGTCCGCCTGGGCGCGCTCCACGAGGGGGTCGCCGCGGCCCGCGAGGCCGGCGACGCCGACACCGGGGTCGCCTTCGCGGCCGAGCCCTGGAAGCACATCCACACCGCGTTCGGCGGATGGATCGACGGCGTCGTCTCGGCGGCGGTGTTCGTCCGACTGGTCGCGAACAAGGGGCTGGCCGCGCTCCGCGAGCCCGTCACCGAACGCCCCTACCGGAAGGCCGACGTGCGCTGTCCCGACGACGCGAAGGCGGCGACGATGGACCGCCTGGAGACGGTCCTGCCCGAGACGTTCCCCGAGGCGGCCGTCGACACCGAACACGGCGTCCGGCTCGAACTGCCCGACGGCGGGTGGGTACTCGTCCGCCCCAGCGGAACCGAACCGTACGTCCGTATCTACGTCGAGAGCGAATCGGTCGACGGGATCGTCGAGACGGTCGTCGACGTCGTCGGGTCGGCCGTCGACGCGGCGGCGTGACCGGCCGTCACCCCTCCCGGGAAAGGTCGGCGACGACGAACTCGCTGGTCGAGCCCAGCGGGTCGGTCACCGTCTCTGTCCGGAGGTCCCCGAAACCGGCCGCCCGGAGCTGGTCGAGGGTCGCCTCGCGGCCGGGCGCGGAGAAGAGCATCGACCCGCCCATCCAGTTCCGGCGGACCGTCTCGAAGCGACCGCCCGGGAGCGTCATCAGGAGTGTGCCGCCGGGCCGGAGGACGCGGGCGAACTCACCGTAGACGTCGGGATGCTCGTCCCGGGGAACGTGGAAGACAGCGTGGTAGGCCGTGATAGCGTCGACGGTCGCGGGGGCCAGCGGGAGGGCGGTCATCCCGCCCTGGAGCAATCGGGCGCCGGGGACGGTGTCGGCGGCGAGTTCGAGTCCCCGGCGGGAGATGTCCAGACCGAGACTCCCTGCCGGGAGGTTCGCGAGGGTGCGTGCGCCGTCGCCACAGCCCACGTCGAGCACCAGCGGGTCCGGCGGGCAGGCCGCGAGCAGGTCCTCGATCAGCGCGGCGTCCGAGCCCTCGGGGTCCCGGCGGGCCGCGTACGTCTCGGAGATGTCGTCCCAGGCCCGGCGGACGTCGTTGCGGTCCATGCAGTTTTTCGGGTCGCCAGCCACATCATAGTAACCGTTGTAGCGTTTTGCGGTGGCGATCGTGGCACGTCGATGCGATCGATAGACGGTACGTATCGCACAGATACTGGGAGGCATGGCATTCTCCCGGCCGACTCGTCGCGTCCGTGTCCCCTCTCGAATCGTGTCGGACGGCCGGAAGAAATATGTGGCAGATATATCAATACCGTGTATGGAACCGATCCGGATCGGCGATGACGTCGAACGAGCTGACCGGGCCAGCGGTGATGGGTGGGGACGCGCCTGGTCGGTGCGGTGGTTGAGTAACGGGCAGACAGGCACATTGCGACGGCTCGTGGTCCTGGCGGTGGTCACAGTGATGGCGATGACAGCGTTGAGCGGGACAGCCGGAGTTACAGGTCGGCGAGTGACGCCGCACTAAGCCCCGCGCCGGGAGGGCCGGGAATGACCGCGAGCCGGTCGCGGGCACTGCGAACCGTCGGGCTGACCGTGATGGTCGTGACCGTGCTGGTCGCTGGAATCGGGATGCTGAGCGGGACGGCCGCGGGGGAGACCCCGGCCCCGGACTGTACCGGCGTCAGCTACGACGGTGGGGACGGCACTGCAGATTCACCCTACGAGGTCACCAACGTCAGCCAGTTACAGTGCAGCGGTGCAAACCACAGTGACGCAAGCAGTCTGAGTGACGCTCTCGGCAGTAACTACACACTCGTTTCGGATATCGACGCGAACGATACGAGTTCGTGGAACGGTGGGGACGGTTTCGATCCGATTGGCAACTCCAGCGACAAATTCGCCGGCACGTTCGACGGAGACGGATATAATATTACAGGATTGAGGATAGCCAACGGGTCAGCGAACGATGTCGGGCTGTTTGGAGTCGTCGGAAGCGCCGGAAGCATCGAGAACGTGGGACTCGAAGACGCCAACGTGACCGGAAACGGCAATGTCGGTGGGCTCGTC
>PXSU01000121.1:14716-29074 GCA_003022745.1 Halobacteriales archaeon SW_9_67_25 | reverse complement strand
GAGGTAGACGAACCGGTAGACCGGGTCCGGTCCGGGAAACGGCGTCGGTCCCTCGAGCGAGACTCGGTAGAGGTAGAGCACCAGGAACGTGACGAACAGCACGAGGCTGGCGAGCATCGCCCGGCGGTGGCTGGCGACCCGGCCCCGGCGGACGCTGTGGACGCCGTAGGTAATAGTACAGATGGCCGCAACGCTCACTACCGCGTTCACGTGCGGGACCGCCGCGACGAGCGGGGCCACGCGCGGCACCGCGGCAGTGGGAACGACGCCGCCGACGGCGGAGAACACGAGTGCGAGCGAGACCACCGAGAGGACGACTGTGAGTTCTCGCACCCGGTCACGTGCCCGCAGTTGCATACGCGAATCTGGGGACAGGAACACATTAGGGGTTCCGCATCGGGCCAGTCAGCTCTGGCCGGCGTCGTCCTGGCCGGTAGCGACCGGAGTTCCCCGTTCCCCGGAGTACTGGGCGAACCACTCGGCGACGCGGGGCCAGTAGGCCTCGTGTGCACTGGACGACACAGAGATTCCGATGTGACCGGTCGGGAACTCGATGATTTCCGTCTCGTCGCTGCCGACGACGTGGTTGAATGGGACCGAGGCCTCCGGGGGAACGAGGTCGTCGTACTCGCCGACAATCTGGAGGACGGGCATGTCGATGTTCCCGACGTCGACTGGCCGGCCGTCCAGTTCGAGTTCGTTCCGGCGGAGCCGGTCGTCCTGGTAGACCGTCTCCATGAACTCGACGTAGGTCGTGCCGGCGACGCCGACCCCCTCGTCGAGCCACCGCTCCATCCGGGCGAAGTTCGCCACGAAATCCGCGTCGTCCAGCCGCTCGTAGAGGGTGACGTACTTGCTGACCGTGTTCCGGACGGGGTCCATCATCTCGAACATGCCCGCGAGCAGGTCTGCCGGGACGTTGCCCGAGACGTCGACGACGCTCTCGGGGTCGAAGTACGCGTCCGCGCCCCAGAGTTCGAGGACGCCACCGTCGCCCTCGAAACAGAGCGTCCCGGCTATCTGTCCGAGAGTGTTCACTTTCTCCGGGTTGCGTGCGGCGTACATCGCGGTCAGTGCGCCGCCGATGCAGTAGCCCACGAGGTTGACAGCCTCGGCCCCGGAGCGCTCGCGGACCGCGTCGACGCAGTTGGCGATGTACCGGTCGACGTAGTCGGCCATCCCCAGGTGCTGGTCGAGCCGCGAGGGCTCGTTCCACCGGATCATGTAGATGTCGTGGCCCCCCTCCAGAAGGCGCCGGACCACGCTCCGGTCGGGCTGCAAATCGAGGATGTAGGGCCTGTTTATCAGCGACCACACCACCAGCATCGGGGTGTCGTACTGCTCTGCTGTCCGGGGCTCGTAGTGGAGTAGCTCCAGTTTGTTCTCCTCGTAGACGACCTCCGCGGGCGTCTGCCCAACGTCCACGGTGGCCATCTCGCCGAGGCGCTCGGGCAGGACTTGCCCCTTTCGGGTCGCGTCCGTCAGTGCTTCCAGCGCAGCCGTGCCGGCATCCAGTGACGCCGCCAGCGGGTTGAAGACCATTCGGGTGCCGGAGTTACCCGCGCCGGCCTCAAAAGAATGGGCCTACGTGTTTCATACGGATTGCTGTCGCTATTTTCTAGGTCGACCGCACGCCGTACTGCGGTCGATCCAGTAATGAACTACAGCAATCCGTATCAGGGCTGCCACGAAAGCCCGCTTCGGGCAGCCTGGCGTCCGCGGGGAAGAGGAGTGCTCAGTGGAAGGTTCGCCCGACGCGGTCGTCCTCGACCTCGGCCTCGCGCGTGTCGAAGCGCCGTTCGATTTCCTCGTAGCGCTGGCGGGTCTCCTCGTCGACGCTGGGGTTGACCTCCTCCATGGCCTGTTCGAAGTGCTCGACAGTGACCCGGACGTTGCCGACGCTCTCGTCGATCTCGTCGGGGTCGACACGGGAGATGAACTCCCGCGTGGCGGCCATCGAGGCCTCGCGGCAGACCGCCTCGATGTCGGCACCGACGTAGCCCTCCGTGCGGGCGGCCAGATCCTCCAGGTCTACCCCCTCGGCCAGGGGCTTGTCCCGGGTGTGGACCTCGAAGATCTTCCGCCGGGCAGCCTCGTCGGGGACGGGCACGTGGACGTGCCTGTCGAGGCGCCCCGGACGGAGGAGTGCGGGGTCGATGAGGTCCGGGCGGTTCGTGGTGGCGATGACGACCACGTCCTCAAGGTCCTCGAGGCCGTCGAGTTCGGTCAGCAACTGGGAGACGACGCGTTCGCCGACGCCGGAGTCACCCGAGCGTTGCCCGCGCTCGCCGGCGATGGAGTCGATCTCGTCGAAGAACACGACGGTGGGGGCGTTCGCACGGGCCTTCTCGAAGACCTCGCGGACGCCCTTCTCGCTTTCCCCGACGTACTTGTTGAGCAACTCCGGCCCCTTGATGGAGATGAAGTTGCTCTGGGACTCGTTGGCGATTGCTTTCGCCAGCAGCGTTTTGCCGGTGCCCGGCGGACCGTACATCAGCACGCCCTTGGCGGCCTGCATGTCCATCTGTGCGAACACCTCGGGGTACTCGAGGGGCCACTGGATGGCCTCCCGGAGACGCTCTTTGGTCTCTCCGAGGCCGCCCACGTCCTCCCAGGTGACGTCGGGCACCTCGACGAACACTTCCCGCAGCGCGGAGGGTTCGATGCCCTTGAGCGCGTGCTTGAAATCCGTCTCGGTGACCTGGAGACGTTCGAGCGTCTCGGCGTCTATCTCGTCCTCTTCGAGGTCGAGTTCCGGCCGGATGCGCCGGAGGGCGTTCATCGCGGCCTCCTTGGCCAGTTGCGCGATATCGGCGCCGACGAAGCCGTGGGTGTTCTCGGCGTACCGGTCGAGGTCGACGTTCTCCGAGAGGGGCATCCCGCGGGTGTGGACCTGGAGGATCTCCGTGCGGCCCCCCTTGTCCGGGACGCCGACCTCGATCTCGCGGTCGAAGCGGCCGCCGCGACGCAGGGCGGGATCCAGGGCGTCGACGCGGTTGGTCGCGCCGATGACGATGACCTCGCCACGCTCCTCGAGGCCGTCCATCAGCGAGAGGAGTTGTGCGACGACCCGCCGCTCGACGTCGCCGCTGGTCTCGCCGCGTTCGGGGGCGATGGAGTCGATCTCGTCGATGAAGACCACGGCCGGCGAGTTCTCCTCGGCCTCCTCGAAGACCTCCCGCAACTGCTCCTCGCTCTCGCCGTAGTACTTCGACATGATCTCTGGGCCCGAGATGTCGGTGAAGTAGGCGTCGATCTCGTTGGCGACAGCGCGGGCCATCAGCGTCTTGCCGGTGCCCGGCGGGCCGTGCAGGAGGACGCCCTTGGGCGGTTCGATGCCCAGCTGCTGGAACAGCTCGGGGTGGCGCATCGGCAACTCGATCATCTCCCGGACCTGCTCCAGTTCCGAATCGAGGCCGCCGATGTCCTCGTAGGTGACGTCGGGCGTCCCGCGGCTCTCCTCGCCGCCTGCGATCTGCTCGGCGGGCTGTTCGGAGACCTCGACCTCGGTCGAGTCGGTGACGACGACCGTCCCGCCGGGCTCGGTGTCGGCGACCTTGACGGGGATCTTCTGGCCGGACATCGAGGACAGCGGCCCCAGGCCAAACGAGACCGGGACTGTCTGGCCCTGGGTGATCGCCTGGCCGCTGATGTTCTGGCGGATCATCGGGCCGACGTTGCCCCGCACCCGGAGGTTCTGGGGGAGTGCGACGGTCACCAGTTTTGCGGGCTGGACGTCGGCGGGCTCGACCGCAACAGTGTCGTCGATGCCCGCGCCGGTCTCCTGGCGCAGTTGCCCGTCAATCCGGACCACGCCCCGGCCCTCGTCTTCGGGGTAGCCGGGCCAGACGCGTGCGACGGTGCGCCCGTCCGGACCCTGGATGACGATGTAGTCGCCGTTCTCGATTTCCATCTCCGCCATCGACTGGCGGTCGATGGCCGCGAGTCCGCGACCGGCGTCCTTCTGTTTGAGGGGCTTGACGGACTCTATCTCGACGTCGAACTGCTCGCCGTCGACGACGACGATCACCGTGTCGTCGACCACGTCGACCGACGCCGACTCGGTGTACCCGAAGTCTGCTGCCAGGACGACGCTGTCATCGTACTCATACCGACGGACGTCGATGTCCCCCGCTGCAAACTGCTGTTGGCTGTTCATACTAACAACAAGTAATCGTTGATAGTATATATACTCGTCGGTATAGATAGCAACACGTGACGTCATTTGCAAGATACAAGCTGAAAGCGGTTCACAGTAATCTCGCGAGCAACGGGAGGTAAGTGCTCCCGCCCACAACGGGGCGTATGGAGACGGTCAGACACGACGGCCGGGAGACGGCCTACAGGCTGACCCGGCCCGACGCCGGGGGCCCGACGGCACTGTACGTCCACGGCAGCGGCGCTACCCACCGCGTCTGGGCCGCCCAGTACGGCCCGGCAGGACCGACCCACCCGGCAGCAGCCCTGGACTTGAGCGGCCACGGTGGGTCCGGCGACGTCGACACCGAGGTCGGTCCGGCGACCCTCCGGGCCTACGGGGCGGACGTCGTTGCGGTCGCGTCGGCGGTCGGAGCGGACCTGCTGGTGGGCAACTCCCTCGGCGGGGCCGTGGTCCAGCACGTCCTCCTCGCGGATCGGGTTGACGTCTCGGCGGCGGTCCTGGCGGGGTCGGGAGCGAAACTGGCGGTCACCGAAGCCCTGCGGACGTGGTTGGCCGGTGACTTCGAGTGCGCCATCGACGCGCTCCACGGGGACGACATGCTGTTTCACGAGGCCGACGAACGGACGGAGCGGCGCTCGCGCGAGACAATGCGGGCGGTCGGGCGCGCGGTCACCGAACGGGACTTCCTGACCTGTCACGCCTTCGACGTCCGGGACCGGGTCGGGGAACTGGACGTACCGCTGCTGGCGCTCGTCGGCGAACACGACCGCCTGACGCCGCCGTTCTACCACGAGTACTACGTCGAGCACGCGCCCGATGCGACCGTGGCCCTCATCGAGGACGCCGCCCACCTAGCGATGGTGGAGCGACCGGCCGCGTTCTCGGAGGCCGTGGCTTCCTTTTTCGGCTGTTGACAGTTACTACTATAACACTCCGCGCCCGACCCATCGGTGTGTCGGCCCAGACTGCCCGTCCCCGCGTACTCGTCGTCATGGGCATCGAGCACATCGTGGAGACGTACGCGGAGAGTCTCCAGGACGAGTACGACGTCGACACCGCGACCAGCGTCGCGGAGGCCCTCGGGGTCATCGACGACGACCACGACGTGGTGGTCATCGACCGGCAACTGTCCCGGGAGGCGGACGTGGTCGTGGTGGACGAACTCCAGAAACGGGGCGTCGACTGCCGGATCGTCCTGGTGCTTGACGAGGAACCCAGCGAAAGCGTGCTCGAACTCGGGTGTACCGACTACCTCGTCACGCCCGTCGACGGGCAGGAGCTGACAGAGACTGTCCGGCGCGTGCTCCGGATCGGCGAGTACGTCGACCGGCGCCGCGAACTGGGTTCGAAGAAGCTCACGCGCAACGTCATGGAGGTCGAACACTCCGAGCACGAACTGGCAGACGACGAATCCTACCGGGAACTGAACGCCGAGATCGAGCGCCTCGAAGCGGTGGTCGACGAGATCGAGGCGGAACTCGGCCTCGAAGACATCGACCGGTTCTTATAAGAGCCGTCGTCGGGGATACCCGGCCAGTGGCTCCCCAGCGCGAGCGGACCGACCCGGATGGCATCGACTACGGGTGGGTCATGCAGGTCACCTTCGTCGCGACCGTCGCCGTGGGTGCCCCGCTCGTGGCCGCGCTCTCGTTGTCGCGGACGCTCCCGACCTGGAGCGAGCGGGTCGCCTTCGCTGTCCGCGTCGGCGCGCTCGTGTGGTTTCTCACTGCTGTCTGCGTCTACCTCTGCGCGCGCCGGCGGGTGACGGGCCAGCCCCCGTGACCGGTTTCGTGGCCGCGCAGAGTGCTCGCACAGCCGCTCAAGTATTGATCTACTGGCAGCCGTGTCGGTAACTATGGAACCGTTATCTCGCCGCCGATTCCTCGCCGCATCGGCAGGAGTGTTCGCACTAGCTGGCTGCAGCGGCCAGTCCGGGTCCGGCGGAGGGACCTCGGACGGGAGCGACCGGGAATCGACCGCGACGCCGGCCGGGGACGCCGGGACGGACACCGCGTCGGGGACCGCCGTGTCGGGAGCGGTGCCGACCGCCGGGGCGACGCCACGCTCGTGTTCGGTGGCGTGACGCTCCTGTATCTGGTCGTGTACCTCCGGATGATCGACCACCTCGCGGCCGGGCTGGTCGGGCTCAATCTGGCACTGACCTACCTGGTCTGGCGCCAGCCGAAGGCCTGTGGGATCGGCGGGAAGTCGGGCGGCCTGCTGGCGAGTGTCCCAGCGCTGCTCTCGGGGACAGCCTGCTGTGGCCCCGTGGTGTTGATTGTGCTCGGGGTGCAGGCTTCGGGCGTGCTTCTGAGGGGGTTCCAGTTTCTCCTGCCCGCCGCGATGCTTTTGCTCGTCGGGAGTCTCGTCCTCGTCGGTCGGCAGGTCGACCCAGGAGCAGTGTAGAAGTCAGTGCCGTTCCCGGACGTGCTGGAAGGCGACACCGGCCCGGCGTGCGGCCTCGGCGTCGCTCTCGGAGTCGCCGACGAACAGCGTCTCGTCCGGTTCGGCCCCGAGGCCGCGTGCCGCCGCCAGCAGTGGCTCGGGGTCGGGCTTGTAGGTGTCGACCGTGTCCCGGCCGACAACGACATCGACGTGGCCGTCGAGCCCGTGGGTCTCCAGCGCAATGTGGCAGGCTGCCTCGCAGTTGAGCGAACAGACCCCCACGGGTACCGGTAGCGGGAGGTCCTCGGCCAGCGGGAGCGGGTCCGCGGTGCGTGCCCCCGCCCGTTCGTGGTCGGTGAGGACCGATTCGAGCGACCCGCGATAGCCCTCCTCGTCGGCCCGTTCGAGCATGTCCCAGAGGTCCATCCCGCCGGTGTCGATTCCCCGGGCCGCGAGGACCTCGGCCGCCTCGACGGCCGCGGCGCCCCAGTCGACGTCCAGGCACACCAGCGTCCCGTCGAGGTCGTAGACGACCGCGTCGTACTCGGTCACGCCGGGCCGTAGGCGGCCACCCCGCAAATGCGTGTCGACGGCGCGACTGTGTACGGCACGGCGAATCGCACGGGTTTTAAACGCCGGTGTCCAACGGGCCCGCAAGGTCGATATCTATGGAGATGCCACGCCGGATGAACACGTACTGTCCACACTGCAACGAACACCACGAACACGAGGTCGAGAAGGTCCGATCCGGGCGGTCCTCGGGCATGAAGAAGGTCAACGACCGCCAGCGTAAACGGCAGTCGGGCATCGGCAACGACGGCAAGTTCTCGAAGGTGCCCGGCGGGGACAAGCCCACGAAGAAGACACAGTTGACCTACCGCTGTGGCGAGTGTGGCCGGGCCCACCAGCGCGAGGGGTGGCGCGCCGGCCGCCTCGAGTTCCAGGAGTGACCATGGCGGGGAACTTCCACTGCGTGGCCTGTCCCGACTGCGAGAACGAACAGGTCGTCTTCGGCAAGGCTGCCACCGAGGTCGCCTGCCAGGTCTGCGGACACGCGCTCGTCCGGCCGGCCGGTGGGAAGGCGGTCATCGAGGGCAACGTCGTCGAGACTGTCGAGGCACGATGAAGTACAGCGGCTGGCCCGAACCCGGCGAACTCGTGGTCGGCCGGGTCGACGAGATCGAGGACTTCGGCGTGTTCGTCGACCTCCAGGAGTACGACGACAAGCGCGGCCTCTGTCACATCAGCGAGGTCGCCTCCGGGTGGATCAAGAACGTCCGCGACCACGTCGGCGAGGGTCAGACGGTGGTCGCGAAGGTGCTGGACGTCGACGAGAGTTCCCAGCAGATCGACCTCTCTATCAAGGACGTCAACGTCCACCAGCGCAAGGACAAGATCCAGGAGTGGAAAAACGAGCAGAAGGCCGACAACTGGATGGAACTGGCCTTCGGCGAGGACATCGACGGCGAACAGTACGCTGCCATCGCCAACGAGTTGCTGGCGGAGTTCGGATCGATGTACGGGGGCTTCGAGGAGGCGGCCATCCACGGCACCGAGGCGCTCGCCGAGACTGACCTCTCCGAGAACGAAATCGAGGCTCTCGTCGAGACCGCACGCGAGAACGTCTCGGTCCCGTACGTCAACATCACGGGCTACGTCGACCTGGAGTGTCCGGACAGCAACGGCCTCGACGTAATCAAGGCGGCCCTGGAAGCCGCCGAGGGCAATGGCGGGGTCTCCGTGAGTGCCGTTGGCACGAATGGAGACTCTGAAGACGAGCAAGGCGAGTCTTCCGGTGTCCCCGAGGAGATCGACCTCGAAGTGACCTACGTCGGCGCGCCGGAGTACCGCATCGAGGTCCAGGCTCCGGACTACAAGACCGCCGAGACACACTTAGAGGAGAGTGCCGGCCGGGCCCGGGCGGTCGTCGAACAGCGGGGCGGGACCGCGTCGTTCCACCGCGAGCGCAACGAGGACCAAGAGTGACCGCAGTCGGCACCGTGCCCGGCAGATGAAATCGGACATTCTGGTCTGTTCGGCCTGGGCCGAGGAACACGAGCGGCCGGTGTACACGCTCGGCGAGTCCTGCCCTGCGTGTGGCGCCGAGGCGGTCAACAGCGCCCCGGCGCCTTTCAACCCCGAGGACCCCTACGGCGAGTATCGACGCGCTCTTAAGCGGCGCAATCGGGAGTAGGGGGTATGGACGAATTCGAAATCGAGGTCGTCGCCGAGCCGGACCTCTCGGAGCCGGCCTTCGTCGAGGGGTTGCCCGGCGTGGGCCACGTCGGCAAACTCGCCGCGGAACACCTCGTCGAGGAGCGTGACGGCCGGCTCGTCCGGCGGGTCCACTCGACGCACCTCCCCCCGCAGGTCAGCGTCGAGGATGGCCTCACCCAACTGGTGGGGGCCGAGTTACACGCCGTCGAGACCGACGGCCAGGACCTGCTCGTGCTCACCGGCGACCACCAGGCTCAGGACACCGTCGGCCACTACGGCCTCACCGAGACGTTTCTCGATCTCGTCGCGGAGTTCGACGCCGCGCGGGTGTTCGCACTCGGTGGGGTCCCGACGGGCGAACTCATCGAGACCTACGACGTCATCGGTGCCGCGACCTCCGAGGCCGGCAAGGAGGAACTCGCCGAGGCTGGCGTGGAGTTCCGCGGCGACGAGCCCGCCGGCGGTATCGTCGGCGTCAGCGGCCTCCTGCTGGGGCTGGGCGAGCGCCGCGGCGTCGACGCCGCCTGCCTGATGGGCGAGACCAGCGGCTACCTTGTCGACCCCAAGAGCGCACAGGCCGTCCTCGAAGTGCTCCAGGACGTCCTCGGCTTCGAGATCGACTTCGGCTCGCTGGAGGACCGTGCCGACGAGATGGAGGAGGTCGTCCGGAAGATCCAGGAGATGGAACAGGGGACGCCGGCGCCCTCCGACGAGGACCTGCGCTACATCGGCTGACGGTTTGCTTTCGATACCGACTCTTTTCGACACAGCTACGGTTCCGGCGCGAAGTAGCGTGCCAGTTCCCGCCCGAAATCCTCTGCGAGCATCGCTACCTCGTCGCCGACCAGCAGGTCGTAGCCCTCCTGAAGCGCGGATTCGACGTGCGCTCCGAGTGCGACATCGAAGACAACCTCGCCCTCCAGCAGGGCGATCGCACTCGCGTACTCGCGCTCGCGCTCGACGACGTAGCGGTCGCCGTCGAGGAAGGGACCGTAGGCGTCCCCGTCCGCGTAGGCCTCGTAGAAGTCGCGGGCGTGCTCGCGGACGTGGACCGGCGGCCCTTCGTGGCGCTCGATCCGCGGGCGCTCGGCGACCGCGAGTTCGAACAGCAGGGCGGCGTCGCCGGCCGCGGTCGCCGTCCGCGCCCCCTCGCTCGTGTCGGCGAACGCGGCCGACCGGAACACGTCGAATCCACGGCGGTCGAGTTCGCCAGCGATCCCCTCCCTGGACTTCTCGAGCTGGGGCCAGAGCTGGTCTTCGACGATCTCCGGCGCGTCGAAGCGAAGCGCCACCGGCGTGGTTCCGCGGTCGGCGAGCACCTCGCGGACCTCGCCGGGCGCGACGGGCCCGGGGTCGTCCGACTCGAAGAGGTCCTCGCGAGGCTCGGCCAGCAGCTCCCGGGCGTAGTGCTGGAGGCTGGCCACGTTCTCGACGGTACAGACCGCGGCCACGTTGCGCTCGGGGTCGGTCGGATCGACGACGACCAGCGGGTCCTCGAAGGCCACCGTCCCGTGGTCTTCGGGGTCGAACTCGACCGGCGGGTGCCAGTCGGCAGCGGCCTCGACGAACGGGCGAAAGCCCCCGTACTCCAAGACCAGTAGCTCCGCCAGAAACCCCGAGAACCCCCGCGTTCGGAGATCGCTGCCGTAGACGCCGACGCCCGCGAGAAACTGCTTGCAGACCCGGACGTCACCCGCGAGGCCGTCGGTGAGGCGGTCCGCGAGATACTGCGAGTGGAAGGGGGTGCGGTCGACTGCCGACCGGATGTCGGCCGCGTCCGCGACGCCGTAGCAGGGCACCAGGTCGACGTCGAACCCGTCGTACTCGCCGACGACGTAGGGGTGTTCGGCGTACTCCTCGTGGCTCTCCGGGAGGACGGCGTGGCCGACTTGGAGGCCGAACTCCTCCAGGCGCTCCCGGTCGAGGTCGGGCCGAAAGGAGACGAACAGGTCGATGTCGCGGTCGCCGGCGAGCCAGGTGTTCCGTGCCGTCGAACCGACGTGGACGGGCTCCGCCTCGACGGGGAGGTCCCCGAGGACGGCCTCTGTCTCGGCGACGAGAACCGCGACGACATCCTCCAGACGCTCGCGTTCTTCGGGAGCCGGCGTCACGCGCTCGCGAACCCGGGTGAGGACGGCGTCGAACTCGTCTCCCATACCCTCCATTCCGGGCAAGTGCGTGAAAGCGTGTCGATGCAGGACGGAAAGCGAAACGCCTATGAGACTATTCCGACTACCGCGGGATGCGAGCCGCCGTAGCTCAGATGGTAGAGCACCACGCTGTTAACGTGGTTGTCCCAGGTTCGAGCCCTGGCGGCGGCGCTTTCTCACCATTCTGCGAGGGCTTCCATGCCCGAGGGACTGCTCTCCGTTGAAAGCGGTATCCGCCAGGGGTCGAGCAGACGAGTCGCAGCCCGGAATGGCGAGCGTAGCGAGCCACACGCCCGGACCGTCTCGGCGAGTTCGAGCCCTGGCGGCGGCGCTTTCTCACACCGCACTCACCCGGACGGTCCAGAACTCCTCGAAGGCGTCGTCGAGTGCGGCTTCGGGGTCGCCAGTCGCGTCGACGGGTTCGGTGACGGTCGCCAGGTCCGAGACCTCCCAGATGACCGACCGCTCGCCGACGACGTACAGCGGGTCGGCCGCCCGCTCCTCTAAGGCCGCCCGGCAGCGCTCTATGTGGTCGTCGATCTCCTCGTCGCGGAGGCGCTCGAAGCGGGCCTGGGAGAACCCGCCCTTCGAGTGCTGGCTCGTCAGGTCGCTGTCGAAGCCGTGGAACGCGGTCCGCTCGCGGCCGTCGTATGCCCCCATCGCGAACAGGTCCGAGCGGACGAGCGCCAGGGTGTAGCTCTCCCGTGGCTGGAACCACGACCGGTCGAGGCGGGCGCTGTCGCCCCACCCGACGAACGGCTCGGGCGGGACCGGCACCGACAGACAGACCCCCACGAGTCCGGCGTCGTCGGTGACCGCGAGGCAGGGCGCGGCCCGCGAGACCAGCCCCGTGCGGTCGCCAAAGCCCTCGCGCACCGCCTCGGGAAGGTCGTGTCCGTCAGGCACGTATGCGTTCAACAGCCCCTCGGGACCCGTCTCGACCGACTCGAGGCGCCCGAGCAGTTCGTCGAGGCGGGACCCGCGGACAGTGGCCTCGCGGCGGAAAGAGACGTCGACGTCTTCGGACTGGAGGCGCTCGACGCGGTCCCCGAGCTCTGTGACGCGGTCCTGGAGCCGGTTGACCTGTCGCTGGGCCTCCTGCCGGTCGGTGACGGCGTCGGCCCGGCGGTCCTGCTCGGCTTCGAGCTGGCGCTCGAGGTGTTCTTTCTCCTCTTCCAGCGTCTCGATACGCTCTTTGAGTTTCGTCCGGCCGAGCAGGTCGTCGAGCATACCGGTGTGGAGAACGCCGACGGTTTAAACAACCAGGTGACTCGGTGGCGGTATCAGGTCACCGGGTCGCCGTCGATCCGGCCCGTCGCCATCGAGAGCAACTGCGAGGCGCGATCAGCCTTGGCGAGGAAGACCTCCCGCAATGCGGGTGGGTTGCGTACTGTGTCATCGAGGAACTCGTCGGGGATGGCGAGCGTGTCGGCCGGCACCTCCTCGTCGCCGTGGACCGCGAAGTGGTTCGTCCCCAGTTTCATTACCAACGGCCGGTCGGGCCGTTCTACCCCCTCGCTGTCCGCGTAGAGCTGTCTGTTGACCCGTTCGTGCTGGACACGGCACATCTTCGCCGCGTCGACCTCGCCCGGTTCGACGTACAGCCGTCCCAGGTAGTACCCCCTGGAGAACTCCTCGAACATGCAGTCTATCGTGGTCTTTGCTATCGCTTGGCATAAAATCTGTCCAGTACACTTATGTCGACGCGCATTTTGACCGCGCATTCGTGCGGTTTGTCGCTCGTTGTTCCGCCGACGCGTCGACTCTCTATCATATTTTTCGGTGATGGTCGCCGTTCGGTGCCGGACGGTGTTTCGACACCCCTTAGTCCGGTCCCGCCCCGCACGAACCATGGGCCGGGAGACGCTGATTCCGCGGTCACTCGCCTCCTGGTCGGACTGCGGTTCTACGTCGCCGACCTGCCGCCCGTTTCGACGGCCCTGTGGCCGCTGTTTGCCGACTCGCCGGCGGCGATTTTCCTCGCGATGCTATCACTCGCCACCCTGTTGCCGGCCGTCGGCGACCGCTTTGAGGCCGTTCCGGTCACGCGGCCGGCCGCGTACCTCCACACGCTGGCGTTCGTCTGGCTCGTGAAGACGGGGCTGTGGACCGTCGTCGCGCTCAATCTCGGCTTCGGTCGCTACTTTCCGGCGCCCCGGGATTACTTCGGGATCATCCTCACCCACCTCGCGTTCCTGGCCGAAGCATACCTCGTCCCACACTACGGCGGGACGACCCGCGGGGCGCTCGCGTTCGCGTTCCTGGTCGCACTCGCCAACGACATTCTCGATTACGGCTACGGCCTCCACCCGCCACTCCGGTACGAGCCCGGACTGGTCCTGCCGGCCGCGAGCCTCGGGCTATCGGTGCTCGCAGTCGCCCTCGCAGCGCGTTCACTCCCGAGAGCAGACGAGAACGAGTATTAAACACTATCCGGTCGTTTGAGGGTGTTTCAGGCGCCAGTAAACGGTCCAAACAGAGGTCTGGGTTTTTAGGTGTCGGGTGGATACGGACGAATGGAGATGCGCCCTCGACAGGCTGTCGCTGCCGTGTCGATCGTGTTGGTCGCGGCTACACTTCTTGCCGCACCTGTACTGGGGGATGTGGCTCCCGCACCCGGGGAGTTCCAGACAGACGGAACCGGAAGCGAGACCGGTACGGACGAGGAGGGGGCGTTCGGGGAACAGATCGCTTCGTTTGCCCAGGCGAGCGCGGTCGACGCCGAGGAGTCTGCCGACCAAGGGATGTGGCGGGCCGAGGCAACCGAGAGCGAGAACCCCGAGACCGACGTGACCCAGCGAGCACGGTCGCTCGAACGCCAGGCAGAGCAGGTAGAAGCGCAGGCCGAACGGCTAGAGCAACAGCGCGAGAGCGGGACAATTTCCGAGACGGGATACGAGGCACGCGCGAGCGCGCTGCGGACCCGGATAGCCAACCTCCAGGACAAGATCGAGGACACCGAAGACGTCGCCCGCCAGCGCAGCGTCGACACGTCCTCCCTGGAGGATGTCCGCTCGAAGGCAGCCGAGGTGTCTCCCCCGGAGGTCGACGATTCGACTCGCCAGATAACTGATCCGGACCCACCCCCGGGGCCGCCAGACGACGCTGGCCCATCGGACGACGACGAGGCCGATGACACCGGCCCGCCCGATGACGAGGAGGGGGACGACGATGAGACAGGTCCGCCTGACGACGCTGGACAACCCGACGACGAGGAGAGTGAGGAGGAGGACGACGGGGACGACAGTGGTCCGCCCGACGACGCCGGGAATAGCGACAATTCTAATTCGAACTCTGGCGAGGGAAACGATGGTAACGGCGAGAGTAACAACGGAGAGCAACCGGATGATGCCGGGCCACCGGGTGACGAGAGTGACAGCAGCGACAAGTCCGACAACAGCGACAAGTCCGACAACAGCGACAAGTCCGACAACAGCGACAAGT
>PXSU01000121.1:1651-14676 GCA_003022745.1 Halobacteriales archaeon SW_9_67_25 | reverse complement strand
CGACAAGTCCGACAGTAGTGACAGCAGCGATAAGTCCGACAACAGCGATAAGTCCGACAACAGCGACCGGTCCGACAACAGTGGCAACGGTGGAGACGGCGGTAATGGCGGTGCTGGTGACAGTGGCGATGGTGGCGATGGTGGCGATGGCGGAGACGGCGGCGATAACCGCGGTAACGGCAACGGCGGTCCGCCGAACTGATCACCGACCGGTCGTGCACACGTTTTTGTATCAGCGTTGATTACATGAGGTGAATGGATTCCGCCGACTTACTGGACCTGCTGGGGAACGCGAACAGGCGGCGCATCCTCCGTCTGCTCGCACGCAAACCCTGCTACGTCACGGAGATCAGTGAGTATCTCGGCGTGAGCCCGAAGGCCGTCATCGACCACCTCCGCAAACTGGAGGAGGCGGGACTGGTCGAGAGCCGGACAGACGACAGGCGGCGCAAGTACTTCTCCATCTCGCGGAACCTCCGGCTGGAGGTGAGCGTCTCCCCCTACAACTTCGGGACGAAAAGCGCCTACCCGGCCAGTTCCGGCGTCGACATGGCCTCCTGTCGGTACCTGAGCATCGAGATCGAAACCGACCGGACGGCGGACCTCTCGGAGACGGCCGAGACGCTCCGGCGACTCGAGGAACTCGAGAACGAACTCTCGCTGGCCCAGCGGTGGGTCCAGGGCCGGCTCGCCGACGTCCGCGAGCGGATCGCCGAGGAGATCGGGGACGCGGACCCGCGACTGGTGACGGACCTGCTCGCGGTGCTGGCCGACGAGGAGGCCGATACCGAGCAGTTGAGCCGTCTCGTCGACGCGCCGCCGCCCCTCGTCGAGGAGGTTCTCGACGGCCTCGCATCCCGCGGCGTCGTCGTCCGGGACGGCAGTCGCTGGTCGCTGGGCGAGTAACCCTCGAAACGATACGACGCCCGGTGCGGGCACCCCGGCGCTACGCCAGCGTCGCGTCGAGCGTGATGTCGGCCCCGGCCAGTACCTTCGAGACCGGACAGCCCTCCTTGGCCTGGTTGGCCAGCTCCTGGAACGCGTCCTCGTCGATGTCCGGGACCGTCGCCTCCACGGTCAGGTCGACGGTCGTGATCTCCAGGGTCTCGGCGTCCAGCGTCACGACGGCCTCGGCGTGGACGCTCTCGGGTGTGTAGCCCTCCTCGTCGAGCATGTTCGCGAAGGCCATCGCGTAACAGCCGGCCTCCGCGGCACCGATGAGTTCCTCGGGGTTGGTGCCGTCGCCGTCCTGGAACCGGGAGGCGAAGCTGTACGGCCCCTCGTAGGCACCGCTCCCGAGACCGACCGTCCCCTCGCCGTCCTTGAGCGCACCGTTCCACGTGGCTTCGGCTGAACTGGTAGGCATTGCGTCTACGCGTTTGTCCGACCGGCACTTATAGTTCTGTCTTCTGCCCCCCAGCGACTCTGTGCGCCGGCCGCGGCCGCCGAAGGAAGCTTTCAAACGCGCCCTCTCCGAATCCCGGGGCATGTACGACCGCATCAAGGGCTTCCGGGACTTCTATCCGGAGGAAATGGGGGCCCGCCGGCAGGTCATCGACACCGTCGAGGCGGCGGCCCACTGCTATGGCTTCCGCGAGGTCGGCACGCCCGCGCTCGAACCCGCAGCGATGTACGCCGACAAGAGCGGCGAGGAAATCCTCGAGGAACTGTACGCCTTCGAGGACCGGGGTGGCCGCCAGGTGGCGCTGACGCCGGAACTGACCCCGACGGTGGCGCGGATGTTCGTCGCCAGGGGGCAGGAACTCGCCAAACCCGTCAAGTGGGTCTCGACGCGCCCGTTCTGGCGCTACGAGGAGCCCCAGCAGGGCCGATTCCGGGAGTTCTACCAGACCAACGTCGACATCTTCGGGTCGGCCGACCCCGCTGCCGACGCCGAGATACTCGCGGTGGCCGCCGACGCCCTGACCGACCTCGGACTGACCGCCGGGGATTTCGTCTTTCGGGTCTCTCATCGGAACATCCTCGGGGGCCTGCTGGAGACCTTCGAGGCCGACGTCGACACCCAGGCGGCCGTCCGCGCGGTCGACAAGCGCGCCAAGGTCGAGGCCGACGAGTACTTCGCCCTGCTGGAATCGGCGGGCCTGACAGACGCCCAGGCCGCGGAGTTCGACGGCCTCTTGGAGATCCCCGAGGACCGCCTCGACGAACTGACCGCCTTCGCGGGGACAGAGCGGGTCGCCGAGGCGGTCGAGAATCTGCAGGCCGTGCTGGACGCGACGGCCGATTTCGGCGTCCGGGAGTACTGCACGCTCTCGCTGACGACCGCCCGCGGGCTGGACTACTACACCGGCGTGGTCTTCGAGTGTTTCGACTCGACGGGCGATGTCTCGCGGTCGGTGTTCGGCGGCGGCCGGTACGACGACCTCATCGAGGGCTTCGGCGGCCAGCCCACGCCCGCCGTGGGCGTCGCACCGGGCCACGCCACGCTCTCGCTTCTCTGCCAGCGGGCCGGTGTCTGGCCCGCCGAGGAACTCGCGACGGACTACTACGTCCTGCAGGTCGGGGAGACACGGGAGGTGGCGGCCCGGGTCGCCCGTGACCTCCGGGGGCGGGGACACGTCGTCGAGTCCGACATCGCGGGCCGGAGTTTCGGCGCGCAACTCGAGTACGCCGACTCGGTAAACGCCGAGACGGTCGTCATCGTGGGCGAACGCGACCTCGAGAACGGCGAGGTGACGGTCAAGGACATGGAGAGTGGCGACCAGACGACTGCGCCCGTCGACGCGTTCCCCGGCGAGCACGACCGGCCGACCTACGACGATTTCGCGTAGCCGGCCGACGGACGACGACCTCGTCGGACCGCACCAACACGCAACCTATTTCCCCTGCCCGGTCCCCGGGCAGTGTATGTTCGTCCTCGTCAATCTGAAGGCGTATCCCTGTGATCCGGTTGAGGTAGCCCGCGCGGCCTACGAAGTCGCAGACAGTTCCGGCGTCCGTGTCGGCGTCGCACCGCAGGCGGCCCACCTCGGGGGGGTCGCCGAGACTGGCGTCGAGACGTGGGGCCAGCACGTCAGCCCTGTCGAACACGGCTCTCATACCGGCAGCACCCTCGCTGAGGCCGTCGCGGACGCCGGCGCGGCGGGCACGCTGTTGAACCACTCCGAGAACCGGCTGAAACTGGCCGACATCAACGCCGCGCTCGCGGCTGCCGAGCGGGCGGGCCTGGAGACAGCCGTCTGTGCGAACAACCCCGACCAGATCGCCGCAGCTGCAACGCTGGGTCCCGACGCCGTCGCGGTCGAGCCACCGGAACTCATCGGCACGGGCACGCCCGTCAGCCAGGCCGACCCCGACATTGTCCGGGACGCCGTCGCCGCCGCCGAGGAGGCCGACCCCGACGTGGACGTCTACTGTGGGGCGGGTATCTCGACCGGCGAGGACGTCGTCGCGGCCGCCGACCTGGGTGCCGAGGGCGTCCTGCTGGCGAGTGGCGTCGCCAAGGCCGACGACCCGCGGGCCGCACTCGAGTCGCTCGTCGACCCGCTGTAACCGCCGGATACCTCCGCCCTTTCGATGTCTCCGGCTCGGCGCGGACCAGTACAGGCCCGGCCGGGAGACCTCACGTCCGCTGGTCTACTCCCCGAGGTCGGGGGTCAGCGCGTGCTGTTCCGCGCTCCGGGCGTAGGCCTCGACCTGCTCGCCGTCGGCGTGCCCGTCGAAGGTCTCTTCGAGCAACTCGCGGAGCCGGTAGTCGTAGTGGCCGCGCCCGGCGTGTTCGATCAGCCCCCGCGTCCGGAGCTGTCTGTTGTGTGCGTAGGCCGCCGTCCGGTCGCCGTCGCCGCCCGCGGCGACGTGTGCCTCGGGCGGGGTCATCGGCCCCCGTTCGCGGTAGACTGCCAGCATGCCCCGCGTAGTCGTCTCCAGTCCCGCTATCTCGGCTTTGAGTTCCCGCACCGCGATGGGCTCCTCGATGATGTCTGCCTCGCCGGCCTCGCCCAGGATGCCGTACTCGGTGTCGTCCCCGTCGGCCTCGACGATGTCTTCCCTCTCATCGGCCGCCCCGGTTCCGTTCCCGGCGTGTGCGGCCTCCGCGTTGTCGCCCGCGCGGTCGTCCGCGACAGTCTCGGACATCGCATCCGCGACGGCATCGGCCTCGACTGATTCCAGCCGGTCGAGGACGTCCGCGGCGCTGAACTCCCAGGTCGGCGCCTCGCCGGTCGTCGCCGTCGCGTCCCCGTTGGCGCTCGTCCCGGTCGCCGGGATGCCGGACGCCCCTGTCCGGGTCTCGGACGCGTCTCCCCGGTCGTCGGGCCGGTGCCCGCCCCGTGCCCGTTCGCGCTCGGTGCGACCCGGGGCAGCACCCTCGACGTGGCCGAGTAGGGCGTCGACGAACTGGTCGGCCATGCGCTGGAGGTCGCGGGCATCCTTCAGTTCGCGTTCGAGTTCCGCGATGCGGGAGTTCTTGCGGTCGAGTTCCGCCTTGAGTTCGGCGATCTCGCTCTCCCTGCTCGCGCGCTGTTCGCTGATTTCGGCCAGTTCGGAGACGAGGTCGTCGCTGACCGATTTCAGATCGGGTCGCTTGAAGTCGTCCAGCCCGGGCGTCGCGCCGGCGTCGAAGGTCCGCTTGCGCTGGAACTGCACCCGCCGGACCGACGCCGACCAGTCAGTCATGAGAAAGCCCTCGCCGTCCGCCAGGTCCTCGACGGCCCGGGCGTACTCGGCGTCGAGCACCCGCCGGACGACGTTCGTGTCGTTGTCCCAGGTCAGCCGGTGCCAGACCAGCCAGTCACACTGCGTGATGAAGTCCTTCTTGACGTCGGCCGGCCGCTGGCTGATGCCCACGATACCCAGCCCGTGTTTGCGCCCCCGCTTGCCGATCTTGATGAGCATCTTCCCACACTCCCCGACCGACCCGTTCTCGGGGATGTACTCGTGGACCTCCTCGACGAGCACCAGGAACGGCTGTTTCTGTTTCTTCGCCTTCGCGAAGAGGTGTCGCGCTACCGCCGTCAGTACCGCCTCGGCCTCGTCCTCGTCGAGGAACGAGGAGACGTCGAGGATGATCGGCACGTTCTTTTCCAGGGCCAGCGTCGCCAGTTTCTCGGCGTGGTCTTCGGTCACCTGGACGTCACACTCCTCGTCGGCGCCGGCGTGGAGGATCTCGTACGCCTCCTTCAGGCCGTAGTACTCGCCGTCGATGTCGACGATCAACAGCCCGAAGCCGTTGTCGAGTAATTTTTCGACAAAGACGCTCGCCGTGTTCGAGTTGTGGACAAACACACCGTTCGCGATGAAATTGTCGTTGAGTTCGACATCGAGATCGTATACCCGGCGCTGTTCGTCCAGGGATTCGACGGAGACGACCCGTTTCCACTGAATGTCCGATTCCCCGTACGCCTTCGCGCGGCCGCCGATGTCGAGTTCCTCGACCAGTCGCTGGTAGGTGTCACGGCCCGCCTTCTGCTGGCGAGTGAGATGGTGGACGGAGGCGCTGTCGTCTCGTCGCTCGCTCTCCCTGGCGGTCCAGCCCGCCTCCCTGGCTGCGGCGTTGAGAACGGGCCCGAAGCTCGGGATCATGTCCTTCGAGTTGTACTGCTCTCCCTTTTCGAGGTCCTCGCGGAGATTTTCGAGGCGGTCTGCCTTTGCTGACACACTGAGGTCGACGACCTCCGCAAATCGGTCGATTGCGAAGGAGTCGACCGTGAGGCGCTGGTACCGCCGCTTGTCGCCGTCGTAGAACGTGAACTTCTCCCGAACTGTCGTCGAGACGCCAAATTGTCTGAGCAGTTCCCGGAGTCCATCGAGCAGTGTCTCCGATTTCGTTATCGCCGTGACGTCGGCCTCGCCGACGGTTCCGTCGCCGTCAAAGTATCCCGAGAGCAATCCGGCACGGAACGGCTCCGGCGCGTCGAACACCCATCCAGGGAGTCGCTTCCCGGCGGATCCGCTTCCGAACTCCGATTGGAGAAAGCGGGCATACGGCTGGAACCCCTTGTTGCACGTCTTCTCGTAGACGTTGTAGCCACGTTTTTCGAGAAAGGTGTGGACGCCGTCAGCGATATTGGCGATCTGCAGCGTGTCGTTGTTGTCGAAGGACCCTTCGGCCAGACACAGCCCGATCTCTTTGCCCGTTTCGAAATCCAGGGTCAGCGTCCGGTCTTCTGTTCGCGGTCCGCTCCTGATAGTGTCGCCCTCAATAATAACGTTGTTGGCCTCACCGACGTACTCGCCGAGATCGATCTCCCGCGTTTCCTCCGTGCTCGGGAGGGATCGTGCCATGGGCATCCACATCCCTTCTTCGAGTTCATCGCCCCGAACCGGAACGATTTCGAGTCCGTCCGCGGTCAGGAAGCTGTGGTCTTCGGTGCCAACGAGTCCGGTACCGTCTTCGAGCGTGACTCGGAGGAGTCGGTCGTCAGTGTGCTCTATCGTCGCCTGTACCGCACGGAATTCCTGCTCGTACGTGTGTTTGTTCAGCGAGAGGACCTTTTCGCCCCGCTCGACGTTCTCTATCGGTTTGCGGCCGGAATCAGTATACACCGGTGTTCCTTCGAGGATGCTCTTTCCGGCGCCCGATTTCCCCGTAATGAACCCTCGACCAGTCAGTAATTCTACAACTGGAAGCGACACCGCCTCGCCGGGGTCGCCGTCGCCACCTGACTCGGGCGGCCCCTCGCTGACTTCGGCGACCGTGATGCGCTCGGTTTCGACCATACTCGTTGGGGGAACCATCTGTTCCGCGACACATAACTCTCCGTCAGACGCCCGACCGACAGCGAGCCCAGGGAATCCGGTCGTCCCCCGGGGAGACCCCTTACCGCCCGAGGAGGCGCTCGACGACCGAGCGCGGGCGGGTGACGCCGAGGTCACGCTGTTCAACGTCGCCGACTCCGGGGACGAGGCCTCCCGTGACGAGATGCTGCTCAGGGGCGTCTGTGACCGCCTCGAAGAGGACGGCGTCGACCGCGACCGCGTCGCCTGGCGGCTGGAGCAGGGGGACAGCCCGAGCGACGCCATCGTCGCGGCCGCCGAGGAGTACGACGTACTCGTGCTCGGGGAGTCAGAACCCTCGTTGCGGGAGCGAATATTCGGCCCACGACTGGACGGGTCGTCGACAGGGTCTCCCGTCCGGTGTTCGTCGTCCGGGACGTGTAGCGACACGCCGGGCCGGGACCGAACCCAGCCGCTGTCCACGCAAACGACAGGTATACCCCGGTACAGTCCAACCCCCGCACATGAGCACAGGCGTCGTCGTTCTGAACTTTGGGGAACCGTCCGAACCCGACCGCGAGGCGGTCGTCGACTACCTCGAACGCATCTTCTTCGCCAACGCCGACCTCGAGGAGTACGACTCCGAACAGGCCGCCCGCGAGCGCTCCCGCAAGCTCGCGAAACGGCGCGCACCCGGCCTGATCGAGGAGTACGAAGAAATCGGCGGCTCGCCGCTGAACGAACAGGCGACCAGGCAGGCCGAGGCCCTCGAAGAGCGCCTGCAAGCGCGGGGCTTCGACGCCACCACCTACCTCGGCATGCAGTACACCGAACCCTTCATCGAGGACGCCGTCGAAGCCGCCAGGGCCGACGGCGTGGACCGCGTCGTGGGATTCCCCGTCTATCCGCTGTGTGGCCCCTCGACGAACGTCATCTCTCTTGACGAACTGGAGTCGGCCATGGCCGAGGCCGGCCTGGACGTCCCCTTCCAGGCCATCACCGGCTGGCACAAGCACCCGGGGTACAACCGCGTCCGCGCCGAGAACATCGATACCTTCGCCGCCGAGTCCGGCGTCGACCTCCAGGACCCGGACACCGCGCTCGTCTTCTCCGCCCACGGCACGCCACAGCACTACCTCGAAGAGGGGAGCCGGTACGACATCTACGTCGAGGAGTTCTGCTCGGTCGTGGCCTCCCTGCTGGGCGTCGGGGACTACCACATCGGCTTCCAGAACCACGAGAACCGCGACATACCCTGGACGGAACCCGAAATCGAGGACCTGATCGGGACTGTCGATGCCGAGCGCGTCGTGGTCGAGCCCGTCAGTTTCCTCCACGAACAGAGCGAGACCCTCTCCGAACTCGACGACGAACTCGCCGAAGCGGCCGAGGCGGCCAGGCTGGACTTCTACCGGGTCCCCATCCCCCACGACGACGAGCGGATTCCCGGGATATTCGCGGACCTCGTCGAGCCCTTCCTGGCTGATTTCGATCCCGGGTACTACCAGTACCGCCAGTGCCAGTGCCGGGACGTCCCGGGGACGATGTGTCTGAACGCGCCACAGACGGCGACCGACGACGCCGCTGCGGCCCACCAGGCCGAGGCGGAGACGGACGTGGGGACTGACGACGGGACCGGTGCCGACGCACGCGCCGACGGCCGTGGAGACGCGGACACTGCCCGTGCCGAGGACGACTGACGTGGAGTGCGCGGTCGTCGGCGGGGGTATCACTGGCCTCGCAGCGACGCAGTTCCTCGCAGAGCGTGGCGTCGACGCCACGACCTTCGAGGCGGCCGACCAGCCCGGTGGCGTCATCCAGTCCCGCACCGTCGAGGGTCGCGTCGTCGAGATCGGCCCCCAGCGACTGCGCCTGACGCCGGGCCTCGGCGACTTGGTCGAGGCCGTCGGGCTCGACGACGCGACCATCGAGGCCGCGGAAGCGCCGCTGTACGTCTACGCCGACGGCCGCCTGCGCGAGGCACCCCTCGACGTGGCGGCGTTCCTGCGGACGGACCTGCTCTCGTGGCCGGGGAAACTCCGCCTGCTGGCCGAGCCGCTGACCCGGCGGGGCTACCCGCAGGAGTCCGCCGCGGAGCTGTTCACCCGGAAGTTCGGCCGCGAGGCCTACGAGCGCTTCATCGGCCCCCTCTACGGGGGCATCTACGGCTCGGACCCCGCAGCTATGCCCGCCGCGTACGCCCTCGAATCGTTGCTCGAACGCGAACGCGCGGCCGGGAGTTTCCTGCTCGCGTTCGGAAAGCGCGTCGGCCAGGGCCAGCAGTCACCCCCGATCTCCTTCGAGAAGGGAAACCAGCAACTGCCCCGGGCGCTCTGCGAGGCCCACACCGACCGGGTCGAACTCGGCACGCCGGTGACCGACGTCCGGCGAGCCGAGTCGGAAGACAGGGGTCGATACCTCGTCGAGACCGGCGGCGGGACCCACGCCGTCGACCACGTCGTCGTCACGACGCCCGCGGACGTGACTGCCGAGTTGCTCGACGGCGTTGCGACCGGCGTGGACGGGCTCGCCGGCCTGACCTACAACCCCCTGGCGATGGTCCACCTCACCGCCGACTGCCGGCCCGACGGTTTCGGCTACCAGGTCGCTTTCGGCGAGGAGTTGCACACCCTGGGTGTCTCCTGGAACGCCAGCATGTTCGGCCGCGACGGCCTCTACACCGCCTTTCTCGGCGGCATGCACGACCCGGAGATGGTCGGGCGCGACCGCGCCGCAATCGGCGAGATCGCCCGCGAGGAGTTCGAGGCGGTGATGGACTCCGGGGCCGAGGTGCTGCACGTCGCCACGCGCGAGCGGTGGTTCCCCGCCTGGGACCGCACCTGGGACGCGCTGGCGGGCTTCGAGACGCCGCCGGGCGTCCACGTGGCGACGAACTACACCGGGCGGATGGGTATCCCGAGTCGCGTGCGTGAAGCGCGGGAGGTGGCCGAGTCGATTGCGAAAACTGGTCGGTGAAGACGAGGCGGTGCCCGTCGATCCATTCTCATCGGGAGTGAACATCCGCTGTGCCGCACTTCTCGGCGATACTCTGGTGTGTCCCGATCCAGACGCGGTCGCTACGCGGTCTCGACGCCAGTGACCTCGAAGCGCGCGCCGCCGCTCCGAGTACCCCGGCTCGAAGACGTCCTCGCGGCGGTCGGCGGGGATTCCGGGCCCGTCGTCCGCGACGTAGAAGCCATCCCCGAGGTCGCCGACCCGGACGGTCACATCCGCGCCGCCGTGGTCCATGACGTTCGAGACGAGGTTCTCGAGGAGTTGTTTGAGGCGGTCGCGGTCGGCCCGGACCATCCGGTCGGTCTCGACGACGAGCGTGGCGTCGCCGTCCCCGAGGGTCTCCCAGCACTCCTCCGTGAGACGGCGGAGGTCGACGCTGCCCGGATCGATCGCCTGGGTGCCGACACGGGCGAACGTCAGGAGGTCGTCGATGAGTTCCTCCATGCGCCGGTGGGCGTCCGCGATGTCCGCGAGGTGGGGGCTGTCACACTCGTCGCCGGCGAGTTCGAGGCGCGCCGAGGCGACGTTCAGGGGGTTCCGGAGGTCGTGGGAGACGACCGAGGCGAACTGGTCGAGGCGCTCGTTCTGGCGCTTCAGTTCCCGTTCGCGCTCGGTGCGCTCGGTGACGTCGATGTACGTGCCGAGCCAGTGGGTCTCGTGTTCCTCGGAGACCCGCGAGGAGCGAAACAGAAAGGTTCGGCGCTCGCCGTCGGCCGTGACGCGCTCGACCTCCCGCTGGACCGTCGGACGGCTGCGGGCGGACTCGTTCAGTTCCTTTGCCTCCGCGCGGTGTTCCTCGGGGACGATGAAGTCGTCGAGTGATTCCCCGGCCACGCGCTGCTCGGGGTAGCCAAACACCTCCTCGAAGGCGTCGTTGACCTGCGTGACCCGTGGCTCGTCGTCCCGGAACTCGACCTCGGTGATCGGATGCGGGACGGCGTCGAAGACGGCCGCCAGCCTGTCGCGTTCGTAGGCCAGTGCCCGTTCCCGCTCCTCCCGCTCGGTGATGTCCGTGATGAACCCCTCCAGGACCGTCGCCCCGTCGTCGGTGTCGACGGCCCGGCCACGCTCCCACATCCATCGCGTCTCGCCGTCGGCGGTCACGATGCGGTGGGTGACCTCGAAGGGGTCCCCGGTCTCGAGGGCCTCCTGAACGGCGTCCCACATCCGCTCTCTGTCCTCGGGGTGGAGGACGTCCTCGCCCCAGGCGACCGCGCCGGATTCGAGGCCCTCGGCGGGATAGCCCGTCAGCGACTCGCACCCGCCCTCGACCTGCTCCATGGGCCAGCCCGGTTCGTTGCGACATCGGTAGACGGCGCCGGGAACGTTGCTGATGAGCGTCTGGAGGCGCCGCCGGGACTCCTCGATGTCGGTCATGTCCCGGAGGACGGCGGCAAAGCGGCGCTGGCCGTCGATCTCGAACTCGCGCAGCGACACCGACAGCGGGACTTCGTGGCCGTCGGCGTGGCGCCCGGTAAACTCCGTCGACGACCAGTCGAGGTCCCCTTCGTCGGTCTCCAGGTACCGGCGAAAGCCCGCGCTGTAGTCCTCGCGGAGGCGTTCGGGGACCAGCATCGTCAGCGACTGTCCCACCACGTCGTCGGGGTCGTGCCCGAAGATGTCCGCGACGGCGGGGTTGGCGAACCTGACGACCACCTCCTCGTCGACCGTGAGGATGGCCTCCGTCGAGTTCTCGGTGATCGCCGCCAGACGCGTCCGTGTCCGTTCGGCCTCCCGCTCGGCGCGGTACCCCTTGACGGCGTTTCGCACGCGGTTGGCCAGGACCGCGTACTGGTCGCTCGTTCCCTCCTTCTGGAGGTAGTCGGTCACGCCCGCCGAGATGGCCTCGCTGGCGACCTCCTCGCTGCCCTTGCCCGTAAAGAGGATGAAGGGGAGGTCGGGATACTCCGCCCGGACGTGTTCGAGAAACTCGATGCCGGACATCCCCGGCATGTCGTAGTCGGAGATGACACAGTCGACGCGACGGTCGCCGAGAACGTCGTCGGCGTCCTCTGCGCTGGTCGCCGTCTCGACTGTCAGCCGGTCGTCCTCGCGTTCGAGGTACTCGGCTGCGAGGTCCCCGAATCCGGGCTCGTCGTCGACGTGTAACACGTGGATGCCGTCCGGGTCCTCGATCCCTGTGTCCTCGCTCATGGGGCTGTACTGGCGGACATTCGTTCCCCGAACGGCATAGGTGTTCCCCCTACCGCTCCCGGTCGCGGTCGACCGACTTCGCGGTCTCGACGAACGCCCGGACGCTCTCGACGGGCGTGTCCTTGTTGACCCCGTGGCCGAGGTTGAGGATGTGCCCCTCGGGACCGGCGGCCTCGATGACCTCGCGGGTCCGCGCACGGACGAACTCCGGGTCGCCAAAGAGGTACGAGGGGTCCAGGTTCCCCTGGACCGGTCGGTCCCCGAGGCGCTCGCGGGCCTCCCCGATCCCGACCGTCCAGTCGAGGCCGACGACGTCGGCGCCACTCTCCGCGAGCAGGTCGAGGCGCCCACCCATCCGCCGGACGAAGACGATGGAGGGCGCGCGCAGGTCAGCCAGGATCTCGCGGTGCAAGGGCAGGACGAACTCCCGGTAGTCCTCGGGGGTGAGGGTGCCGGCGTAGGTGTCGAACAGTTGCACGACGTCCGCGCCGTTGCCGATCTGGAACTCCAGGTAGTCCGTGACGACGTCCGCAAACGACGACAGCAGCGTCCGGAACGCCTCGGGGTCGCGCGCCCGGAGTTGCCGGAGTGGCATGTTCGTCCGCGAGGGGCCACCGGCCGCGGCGTACGAAGCGAGGGTGAAGGGTCCCCCGGCGAACCCGATGACCGCGGTCTCCTCGCCCACGCGGTCGTTCAGGCGCACCAGGAGGTCGCCAACGTAGTCGAGTTCGCGCGCGACGTCGTCGTGCGAGCGGTCACAGTCGGCGGGCCCCTCGACGGGGTTCTCGACGACCGGGCCGACGCCGCTCTCGATGTGGTAGGAAAAGCCCAGCGGTTCGAGCACGGTGAGGATGTCCGAGAACATCACCACCCCGTCGGGGCGGTAGTACTCCCAGGGCAGCAGGCTTATTTCCTCGGCGATCTTCGGCGTTTTGATCGCCTCCAGAAAGGAGTACTCCTCGCGGAGGTCGCGGTACTCGGGGATGTGTCTGCCGGCCTGGCGCATCAGCCAGACTGGCGGTCGCTCCGTCCGCTCCCCGCGGGCGGCGCGCACGAGCAGGTGGTCCATCGTCTCCGGGTTGGCGGGTCGGGGAATAAGGGTTTTCGACCGTCCCGGAGGAACTGGGGGCCAGTCTCGGGTCGACCGCAGACTCGCGCGGACAGGTCCGGGCCGACCGGAC
>PXSU01000121.1:0-1499 GCA_003022745.1 Halobacteriales archaeon SW_9_67_25 | reverse complement strand
ACCTCGTGCCGGACGCGGTTGTCGACGCCATCGTTGAGGAGGCACTGTCGGGCGCGGGAGGGTTCGTTCTCGACGGCTATCCGCGCAATCCGACACAGGCCGAGACGCTGACAGAGGTGACCGACCTCGACGTGATTCTCTCGCTCGAGGTCGGACACGAGGTGCTGGTCGACCGCCTGACCGGTCGACGGGTCTGTGACGACTGCGGGACGAACTACCACGTCGAGTTCGACCAGCCCGAACAGGAGGGTGTCTGCGACGAGTGTGGTGGAGACCTGATCCAGCGCGGGGACGACCAGCGGGAGGCGGTCGAGAACCGACTGGACGTCTTCGAAGAGAACACACAGCCGGTGATCGATCGCTACCGCGACCAGAACGGATTCGTCGAGGTCGACGGCGAACAGTCGCCCGGAGCGGTCTGGACGGAGATCAGGGCGGCCATCGACGAGCACAGCCGGACCTGACCCGTCCAGACCGGCATTCGGAGAGAGCGCACACGGAATAAAAGTTGATTACAACCAATCCCCTACACTCGCAACGATGCCACGGACAGCGCAAAAAATAGACGACATCGCCGGAGAGGGCAAGGAGATGACCGAGGCGCTCTCGGTCGCCCTCGACGTCGCCGAGGAGCAGGGAACGGTGACGTGGAGCGACATCAGCGACGACATCACCAGCGGACAGTGGGGACGGCTCATCGAGAAGGGGCTACTCGTCGACGCCGGCGGAGACGGGTTCGTCGTTGACGACCCCAACGGAGTGCGCGAGGCACTCGGCGAGGCCGACCCGGACACCTCCAGCGACGACGGTAACGACGACACCAGTTGGACAAAGTACGACAAGATCGCCGGAGTCGGCGTGCTCGGACTGTTTCTCGGCTACTCGATGCCCTCGATCCGCTCGCGGATCGGCGGGGTGATCGACCTCTTTATGGGTCCGATCGAGGCTGTGTTGCCCTTCTACATCGTCATCATGGTGCTCGCGATGTTGACCGGGATGTACACCACCATCCTGCAGGACGCGCTGATGGACTCGAGCGTCATGGGCGACTACCAGGACAAGAACAAGGAACTCAAAGAGCGCCGCAAGCGGGCCAAGGAGCGCGACGACGAGGAGGAACTCGAGCGGATCCGGGAGGAACAGATGGAGATGATGTCCGAGAACGTGGGCATGTTCAAGGCGCAGTTCCGCCCGATGGTGTGGATCATGCTGCTGACCATTCCGGTGTTTCTGTGGCTGTCGGCTTCAAAGAGGTTGCGAGTTCTCGCTCACCCGCCCATGCCGGTCTGGACGTTCAGCGCCTTCCGCAGGATCTGGTTGAACCCCATCGAGCACAGGAAGTACCAGATCAGCCAGATCTGGACCGGTCCCAGAACGGCCGTCCGCCAGGACGCAACCTCGCCGAAGATGGGTAACACCATCACCGGCTCGCTGGCCGTGATCCCGACGTCCAGCACCATCCAGTACAGCCACAGAAACACCGGAATGGTCAGCAGCAT
>PXSU01000120.1 GCA_003022745.1 Halobacteriales archaeon SW_9_67_25 | reverse complement strand
ACCACGAGGTCGACGCCAGCCTCGCGGACCGCCTCGGCCACCTCGGGGTCCCACTGGTGGTGGTCGTACCACGCCACCTCGCCGGCGTGGGCGACGAGGTTCGCGAGGCCGTTTACGTCCCCCGTGCGGTCGGGACAGAGGTCACAGACGAACACGTCCGCGCCCGGTTCGGCGTACTCGGCGGTCCAGGCGATAGCCTCCTGAATCTCGTGGGGACCCGCAGGGACCAGGGCCGCGCCGTCACGTGCACGACGGACGAGTGCCGTACACGCCAGGCCGTCCGCGTCGGGGTCGGCGACGACGACCGTCTGCCTGTCCGCGAGCGCGGCCGCGACCTCGCGTTCGGCCTGCTCGCGCTCGACGGAGTCGGGCCGGAAGAACCCCTCGCCCGGGAGCACAGACTTGCGCTCGATGGAGAGGCGGTCGTCGTCGATGAGCCAGTCGTCCATACCCACACGAGCGGCCCGGTTCCAAAGAAGGTCCCGGAACCGCGACGGCCGGTCGCCGGAGTGGGCGGCAGCGTCAGAACCGGGTCGTGTCGGTCTCGCGTTCGTCCGCGCCCAGCTGGCGAACCGTCAGCACGGGCACCGGACACTGGCGGACGACCGCTTCCGCGACGCTTCCGAGCAAGAAAGCGTGGTCGCCGTGGCGCCCGCGGGTCCCGGTAGCGACGACGTCGGCGTCGACCTCGCGGGCGTAGGCGATAATTTCGGTGGCGGGGTCGCCCTCCCTGAGGGCGGTAACGACCTCGTTGCCGGCCGCCTCGTCGGCCTCGCGCTCGACGACGGAGAGTGCCTCGCCGCCCGCCGCTTCGAGGGCATCCTCGAAATCGGCCCGGACGGCCTCCGGCGAGGCACGGAGGTCGCCGGCGTCGACGACGTAGAGGGCGTGGGCGGCGGCGTCGAAGCGGTCCGCGAGGTCAAGCGCCATCCGGACGGCCCGGCCTGCGCTCTCGGAGCCGTCTGTGGCGATGACGACCGTCCCGAACATACCCGCAACTCGGACGGGGCGGTGAAAAGCCGCGCGGTTTCGGCGGCTTTTTGCCCGCCGCGCGCGCACTATCGCCCAGATGGACATCGAGATCGATCTCGTACTCGCTCCGGTCGACGGCAGCGACGCGGCCGAGTCGGCCGCGGAGTACGCTGTCGCGATTGCGGAGCGATACGGCGCGGACCTGCACCTGCTGCACGTCCTCGAGGAGCAGGTGATGCGCGGGCTGGACACCGGGGATGTGACCGCCAAGTCGGTCGCGGACCAACACCGCGCGTTCGCCGCCGACGTCCGAGAGACCCTCCCGGCAGACATGCGCTTGTCGATGTCATCGGCAGCGGGCTTCTCCTCCGGCCGCCTCTCGCAGACGCCGGGGAGCGTGGTCCTCGACTCGGCCGAGGAACTCGACGCGGACTTCCTGGTGGTCCCTCGCCAGGGACCGAGCGCGGACCCCGACGTGACGCTTGGCAAGGCATCGCTGTACGTCCTCGAGTACGCGAGCCAGCCTGTCCTCTCTGTCTGAGCTCGATTGCGGTCTCTGGACGCTCAGAGCCGGATGGCCATCTCCATCTCGAAACTCTGGGCGTCGGTCGTCTCGAACCCGACCTTCTTGTAGAGCCTGATCGCGGGGTCGTTCCAGCGTTCGACGGTCAGCCAGACGTCCTCGACGCCGGCCGACTGTGCCCACCCGAGTAGTGCTTTGACAAGTTCCGTCCCAATGCGCGCACCCTGGAAGTCGTCGAGGACGAAGATGGCGAGTTCGTAGGTGCCAGCGTCGTCGGGGACGAGCGTGGCGTGGCCGACTGCCCGGTCGCCGTGCCAGGCGACGACGTTGAAACCCTCCGCGGAGAGTATCGCGTCGAGCCACTCGCGGATCTGTCCCTCCTCGACGGGCGGGATGCCCTGGGCCCTGTCTCCGGGGTCGAAGTCGATATACATCTCGACGAGTGCCTCGAGGGCGTCCGCGTCGGCCCGGTCGACGACGACCTCGCGGTCCTCGGCGTCGGTGAACTCGCGGGGCGGTGTCGGGAAGTCGGCGGGCACGTCGGCGCCGGTCATCGTATCAGCGTGACCGTCATCGTGGCGTTCAGGAGCACGAACTCCGCGACGCTGTCCAGCTGTATCTTCCCCATCGGACTGCGCTCGCCGCCGGGGAGAACGATCCGGTCGATCCCCTCGCGTTCGGCCAGCTCGACGAGGGCTGGCGCGGGCTCGGCGTCGACTTCCCGCAGTTCCCACTCTACGTCGGCCGAGGCGAGACACTCGCTCGCGCTCGCCGACACGCGCTCGCGCTCGGCGGCGTCGCCGTACACCGCGACCGTGAGGGAATCGTCCGCTACCGCGGCACGCTCGAATGCCGTCTCGAAGGCCTCGAAGGCGGCCTCGCCGGGCCCGAGAGCGAACAGGACGTGCACACGCTGGCTTGAACAGGCTGGCACATAAAGACCGTCGACACGCTTTTTCGCCGGGGCGTCCCAGGGACGCTCATGTCAGACGAGTCCGAAGCCGACGAAACCGGTGCCGAGGAGGGCGGCGCCGACGCGGCCGACGCGGAGAGCACCTACGAGCGGGCAAACGAGTTCCTCCGCGAACGGACCTACATCACGGCCCGCGAGTGGGCCATCGCCCGCCTGTGTGCGGACTTCCGGACCGAAACCGGCGTCGAGATGACGAAAATCGGCGAGCACCTGCCCGAACTCGTCCCCTTCATGACCGACACCTACTCGCCGCAGGCGGTCAACCAGGCGCGGGCCTCCTTCGAGGAGAAGGTCCGCACGTCCGGGGCGACCTTCCTCTACGGGGCGATGTCCGATTTCTTCACGGCCGAGGAACTCGACGACGTGATGTACGAGGCGACAGAGGTCGCGAAGTTCCTACTCGAAGTCGAGGGGGTCGACCTCTCCGTCGAGGCGGAACTGGCCGCCGAGGAACGCGTCACCGAGGTGATGAAAGAAGTGCGCCAGCACAGTGCCGCCATCCGCCACGACGAGGTTACATGTCCCGAGTGTGGTCACCAGTTCGAGGCCGGCGAGGAGTAGCGCGCGGACGGCGAAATCAGAGATCCACCTGCTGGAACCGCCAGTACCCGACCAGGAGGGGCACGGCGACCCAGAACAGCAGGACGACGAACCCGAACCAGTCCTGGACGTAGAAGGGGCCGTCGGTGGCAGCACCGGCCTGTGCCTGCCCGTTGGCGCTTTCGGCCAGTTGTCGACCCACCCAGAGGACGCCCTGCTGGTAGGCGGCCGTCGGGTCGACAATGGTCAGAAACTCCGCGGCGGTCCGGAGCCACTCGGGGAACTCCTCCTCGGGGCCGGGGAACCCGAACCCGTTACCGACGTAGACGAAGCCGGCGACGAGGACGTTCCAGAGGAACTGGAAGACCACGAAGATGCCGAAGGCGCCGTAGGCGGCCCGGGAGGTCGAGGCCGTGAACGCGGAGACGCCGACGGCGACGCTGACGAACACGTACGCCAGCAGCAGGGAGACGAACACGAACACGAGATACTCCAGGACCGAGAACTCCTCGGCGAGGGTGGCGACGACGAACAACCCGACGGTGAAGCCGACCAGCAGCGCCACGGAGACGACGCCAGCCCGCCCCAGAAACTTGCCGAAGACGATGTCCTCGCGGCTGTTGGGCAACGAGAGCAGGAGTTTGAGACTCCCGCTCTGGCGCTCGCCGGCGACCGCGCGGTAGGCCGCCGCGATTGCCACGACCGGGATGAACACCGAGACGGCCGCAAAGTAGGCCGACCCGCCGGCGAAGAGGACAAACAGAACGGTCAGCGCGAGCAATAGCCGCGACCGGATGGCGTCCCGGAAGTCCTTCTCGGCGACGGCCTGCCAGCTCATGTCCCGCCCCCCGTGTAGTGGGAGAACAGCGTCTCCAGGGAGGTCTCCTCGGTCGAGAAGTCCGAGACCCCGACGCCCTCTTCATCCAGGGTCGCCAGCACCGCCGTCTTGGCGTCGTCGGTACAGGAGGCCCGGAGTTGTGTGCCGTCGACGGCCACGTCCGAGACGCCCTCGACTCCCGCCACCGTGTCCGATGCACCGTCGGAGAGGCCGTCCGTCTCGACGACGAGCGTCGACTCGCCGCCGACGGCCTCCCGCAGCCCCTCGATGCTGTCGACGGCGACCACCTCGCCGTCCCGGAGGATGCCCACCCGGTCACAGACGGACTCGACCTGACCGAGGATGTGGCTCGAAAAGAAGACCGTCGCCCCCCGGTCGTGTTCCTCGCGGATGATCTCGCGGAACTCGCGGGCGCCGTTGGGATCCAGCCCCGAGGACGGCTCGTCGAGTATCAACAGGTCCGGCTTGCCGACCAGCGCGATTGCCAGCGCGAGTCGCTGTTCCATGCCGGTCGAGAACCCCCCTGCCTTCCGGTCGACGGCGTCGCCGAGGCCGACCCGCTGGAGGATGGCCTCGGGGTCGTCGCTGGCCTCCTTGGAGTCGATTGCGAAGGCCACGTGCTCGCGGGCGGTCAGCCGGTCGTACACCGAGAAGCCCTCCGGGAGCACCCCCGTCCGGGACCGGATCGCCACGCTCTCCTCGCGGGCGTCCCGTCCGAGCACCCGAACCGACCCAGCGTCCGGGCGAACGAAGTCGAGCAACACGTTGATCGTCGTCGACTTCCCGGCGCCGTTCGGGCCCAAAAATCCGAATATCTCGCCGTCCTCGACGGTCAGGTCGATCCCTGATAGCGCCGTCACGTTGCTGAACCGTTTGATTACCCCCTCAAGTTCGACCGTCGCCATGCCCGCCGTTGCGGGGGCGCACTTATAGGGGTTAAGTCATGGGTCGACCAGCCGAGTCAGTCCCTACGGACGTTCTCGCCGACCGCCTCGCCGAACGTCTCGTCGTCGCCGCGGCGCTCGTAGACGACTTCTCCCCGGACCATCGTCAGCTCGGGGAAGATACCCTGCTGTCCTTCGAAGGGCGTCCAGTCGGCCTTGGTGTGCAGATCCTCCCCGCGGATGGTGCGTGTCTCGCCGGGGTCGACGAGCACAAGGTCTGCGTGGGCGCCTTCCTCGATTCGTCCCTTCTCCGGAAGACCGAAGATCTCTGCCGGGTTGGCCACAGTAAGATCGCGCACCCGCTCGAAGGACAGGTCGCCGGCGCGGGCCTCCGCGAGCAACAGCGGGAGGGCCGTCTCGACGCCGGGGACGCCGCTTGGTGCGTCCCAGATGGACGCGTCCTTCTCGGCGCGGGTGTGGGGTGCGTGGTCGGTCGCGACCACGTCGACGGTCCCGTCGAGCACCCGGTCGTAGACCGCCTGGCGGCGTCTCTCGCGGCGCAACGGGGGGTTCATCCGGCCGAACGTCCCCAGGTCGGCCAGGTCGCCCCGAGAGAGTAGCAGGTGGTGTGGCGTAACCTCGCAGGTCATCCCTGCCCCGGCAGCGATGTCGATCCCTTCGGGCGTGCTGGTGTGTGCGATGTGGACCTGCGTGTCCCGGTCGGCGGCCAGCTCGCACGCCTGCCGGACGGCCTCGATTTCGGCGTCGGCGGTCCGGTAGGCGCTCCAGGCGTCGGGGTCGTCGCGCTCGCGGGCACTGTCGTTGAACAGGGAGGCGTCCTCGGCGTGAACCGTGACGGGCAGGCCGGTACCGCTCGCACGGCGGAGCGCTTCCGCGAACAGCGGCGTCTCGATCCCCATGTCGCCGGTCGAGTCCGCGAGGAATACCTCGCCGAGCGCGAACACCGGCCGGTCGAACAGCGTGTAGGGGTCCCATCCGGGCGTTACGCCGCCGTTTAGCCCGTAGTCGGCGAGCGACTCGCTCGCGAGCGTGGCCTTCCGGTCGAACGACTCGCCGTCGACCGTCGGCGGGTCGGTGTTTGGCTGGTCGACGACCGTCGTGACTCCCCCGGCGGCCGCACTTCGCGACCCCGTCTCCCAGGCCTCCTTGTGCGAGAACCCGGGCTCGCGGAAGTGGACGTGGACGTCGATCATTCCAGGCAGGAGTCGCTTGCCCGTCGCGTCGACGACTTGTTCCCCGTCGGCGGCGAGCTTCTCCCCCACGGCGGCAATCTGCTCCCCGCTGACGCGAACGTCCCGCTTCCGGCCGTCCGCGAGCGTGGCGTTCCGGAAGAGCATTGGCGTTCACACGGCGCCGGGGTTTCTAAGTCTCCCGGCCGCCCCCGTCGGCAAAGGTGTCGATGAGCGCACGACAGACCGCTTCGGGGTCGTCGGGGCCGCTCGCGCGGGCGACGCTACCCACGGCGTCGCGCTCGAAGGGGACTCCGAGCGCGCCGTAGACGGGATCTAGCACGTCCGCGATGGCCGTGTGGTCGCGCACTACCACGATGGCACCGA
>PXSU01000119.1 GCA_003022745.1 Halobacteriales archaeon SW_9_67_25 | reverse complement strand
GCTGGCGGCGTTCGACCCCGACCTCATGCTGGTGAGTGCGGGGTTCGACGCCCACGAACACGACCCCATTTCGCGGATGCGCGTCTCCACGGAGGGGTACGGCCTGCTGACCGAGCGGGTGCGGACCATCGCCGACGACTGCGACGCCGCGCTCGGGTTCGTCCTCGAGGGGGGGTACGGGCTGGATACGCTTTCCGAGAGCGTCCGGATGGTCAACGAGGTCTTCGACGGCTACCAGCCCACACACGACGAGGGCGAGGTGAGCGACGCCGCAGCGACCGTCCTCGAATCGGTCCGGGGGCTCGGAATCGAGGGCGTCCCGTAGCCCCGCGGGCGAGAGATTCTTACCGGTCGGTGTCCAACTGGGGACGTGCTCCACGAGGGAGTTGCGGGGCTGCCGTCGTGGCTGGTCGGCGGCGTCCTGCTCGGCCTGGGCGGGAGCCTGCTGGTGACACTCCTCTTTCTCGGTGCCCAGCGGCTGCTCCCCGGTGGCGGGCAGCGGGACGGGCGCCGCCAGCGTGGCGACCAGTCTGCTCGCGGGAGCGGCGAGTCCCGGCGCCGCCGGGAGTTCCGTGCCTGTCTGGAGGCCATCGGCGAACCGTACGCCGAGAACCACCGTCTCGCGGGCCAGGACGTCGCCTTCTTCCTCCCGGAACGGGACGTCGCCATCACGTTCGACCCGCGCGTCTACTACCGCATCGAGGGCTCCGGGGTCGAACCGCTGCTGGCCGAACACGAGATGCCAGGGTCGGTGCTGGTCGAGCGCCTCCCCTTCGAGACGCCCGACCTCGGGACCGTCGCCGGGAGCGAGGTCCCCCCCGCGCGCGACGCCTTCGCCGAACTCGGTGTCCCTGCCGGCGCGTCCATCGAGGAGGTCAGGCGGGCCTACCGCCGGCGGGTCAAGGAAGTCCACCCCGACCAGGGTGGCGACGAGGATGCCTTCCGCCGGGTCCGCGAGGCCTACGTCACCGCGAAGGAACACGCAGAGTAACTGGAGTCAACTCCGCGTAATCGACAGTGCTCACGGCGTAGCCGTGGGTATCAGATCCCCTTACTCATCAGGTGACTCCGGAGCAGGTCGGCCTCCTTGTTGCCGGTGACGCTGTTGACCAGCACCACGACGTCGTCGGAATCGAACGCGCCCCTGTCGGCGAGGACGCGGGCCCCGGCCACGGCAGTGCCGCCCGTCGCACCCATCGTCAGGCCGCCCTCGGCGACGGTGACAGCCCCGTCGAGGATGGCCTCGTCGCCGGTCGCGACGGCGGCCCCGTCCGTCGCTGCCAGGGCGTCGAGCGCGTACGCTCCACCGGCCGGGTCGGGGATCTCCAGCGGCCCGCAGACGGTGTCCGGGTGCTCGGGGGGTTCGGGCACGTCCGCCCCCTCGGTCCACGCCTCCGCGATGGGTGCACACCCTGCCGGCTGGGCAGCGCACAGCCGTGGTGCCGTCTCGACCAGCCCCCAGTCGACGAGGTCGGCACCCCCCTTCCGGAGGCCGACGAGACCGGTCCCGTGGCCCGTGGGGTGGACGATGGCGTCGGGGGCAGTCCAGTCCAGTCCCGCGGCGATCTCGTAGGCGAGCGTCTTCGCGCCTTCGTGGCGGTACGGCGATTCGAAGGGGGCCACGGAGTGCCAGTCCTCGCCGGCCACCGCGTCCGCGAACGCGTCGGCGGCGTCGGTGTAGCGCCCCTCGACGACCGACATGTCCCCGCCGTGGACGTTCACCATCGCCTTGTTGACGAACGGGACGCGGGACGGGACGAACGCCTGGCAGTCCAGCCCGGCCCGGGCGGCGTAGGCGGCCGCGGCCTGGCCGCCGTTGCCCATCGACGGGAGCGCCATGGTCCCGGCGCCGGCCTCGCGGGCCGCCGTCACCGCCAGTGCCATCCCGCGGTCGACGAACGCGCCGGTGGTGTTGTGTCCCTCGTCTTTGACGTAGACCGCCCGGACGCCGAGTTCTTCGGCAAGTGACGGCAGCTCGACCAGCGGCGTGTTCCCCTCGCCGGCGGTGACCAGGGTCTCGCCCGGAAACGGGAGGACAGGAGCGAATGCGGCGAGACCGTCCCCGCCGGCAGCGAGGCCCTCGCGGGTCACCGCCGACGGGTCGACGTCGTAGGAGGGGTCCAGGGGACCGCCACAGTCGGGACACCGGCCACCCGGTTCGGGGGACTGCTTCCCGCCGCAGTCGAGACACCGCAACGACACGAACCGCTCGGAGGTCTCCATACCCACTGCTGAGGGACGCTGGCGACTAATAGGGACGGATTTCCCGCCTTGTCGTCCCCGTCTACCACGGGGCAGACGGGAGGTTTCTACGCTGGGTCGACCGTCGGAGTGGTGTTGACAGCGGACAGAACAGTTTTCACCGCGAGTGTTGTACAGGGCGTATGGCCGACCCGCCTCCGTCGGTTCGATCCCGGGCACTGCAGGAGGCGCCCATCGGGGTCGTGATAACCGATCCAGACCGCGAAGACAATCCCATAGTCGACGTGAACCGGGCGTTCCTGGAACTGACCGGCTACGACCGTGAGGAGGTACTCGGCCGGAACTGCCGGTTCCTGCAGGGCCCGGCCACCGCGGAGGCACCCGTCAGGGAGATGCGCCGTGCAATCGACGCGGACCGACCGGTCCAGGTCGACCTCCGCAACTACCGCGCGGACGGCGAACTGTTCTGGAGCCGGGTCTCCATCGCCCCGGTGCGCGACGAGAGTGGGACCGTGACCAACTACGTCGGGACACAGCGGGAGGTCACCGGCGAGAAACAGCGGGCGCGGGACCTGGAGCGCCAGAACGAGCGCCTCGACGGGTTCGCCTCGGTGGTGAGCCACGACCTGAAGAACCCGCTCAACGTCGCAATGGGGCGACTCGAACTCGCACGGGAGGGCCGCGACGACGACCACCTCGCGGCTGTCGACCGTGCTCTCGGGCGCATGGAGTCGCTGATCGACGATGTGCTCACCCTTGCCCGCCAGGGTGACCGCGCGACCGACACGCGCCCGGTCGATCTGGCCGCGGCCGTCGAGGACTGCTGGGAGACCGTCGAGACGGCCGGGGCGACCTTGGAGGTCGACGCCGACCGCACGGTGCTGGCCGACCGCAGTCGCCTCCAGCAACTGCTGGAGAATCTGATCCGGAACGCCGTCGAGCACGGTTCCACGAGCAGTCGGGCAGGGCCCGACGACGCCGTCGAGCATGGCGGGGCCGACGTGACCGTCAGGGTGGGTGAACTGGACGACGGTGGGTTCTACGTCTCGGACGACGGTCCCGGCATTCCCCCCGACGAGCGCGAGCACGTCTTCGAGGCGGGCTACTCGACCCGGACGGAGGGGACGGGCTTCGGGCTCAATATCGTCAGGGAGACCGTCGAGGCCCACGGCTGGTCGGTCCGGCTGACCGAGGGCGACGCGGGCGGCGCCCGCTTCGAATTCCGCGGTGTCGAATCCACCACGTGAGTGGGGGCCGCTGTGCGCCCCGCCGGTCCGGCCGTTCCCACAGTAACTGTAAAGTAACTGTTCCGAGTAAGAACCTGAAACGGGACGTAATGACACTGCCGAGACCGACCAGCGGGGCGGTGCGATGAGTATCGACCCGGAGGACCCGCACTGTCCGGAGTGTGGCGAGCCCATCGGGCAGACCGCCACCTACTGTATGCACTGCTCGGCGGATCTCAGCGAGGAGCGGGCAGCAGCCGACGACGACCAAGACGGCGCGTGGGACAGCACCGAGACTGGCCCGTCGGACCGCGCCGGGACCGGCCCGTCGGACCGCGCCGGGACCGACCCTTCAGATGCCGGGGGCAGTCCCGGAGCGGGAGCCACCGGCACCGAACAGCTACTGGATCCGGACGGCGTGGTTGACGACACCCTCACGGCGGTCGTCGGGATTGGCACCGGGCTGGTCGTCGGCGTGGTGGGGGCGACCGTTCTCCTGGCCCTGACCGGTAGCCCGTGGGCACTGCTGTTCGGGCTGTGTGCGTGGCTGGGCTCGACGGTCTATCTCGCCCGTCGCCGGACCGTTCAGGGCGCGATAGCCAAGGGTGGCTACGCGACTGCCCTCGTGTTGCTGGTCGTGCCCCTGATCGCGTTCAGCCCGCTCATGGACATCGAGGGTGGACTGGGCGAACGGGGCAGTACCTTTCTTGCCTTGCTCGTGTTCGTTGCCGTTCCCGCGGCGGTCGCGGCAGCCATCGGCTGGATCGCCTCCAGGTTCGTCCCGGCCGCGGACGGCGGCCCCCGGTAGCTGCCGGTCGGGCGTGGACACAACTGCGGGCCCGGTCTCACAGCCGTTTTGGTCGTGGGCCTCGCAGGCGGGCACATGACCGAGGTAGTGGTCGTCGGTGGCGGTCTGGCCGGTCTCGTCGCGGCCCGGACGCTGTCCGACCGCGGGGCGGACGTGACGCTGTTCGAGCGCCGCGAGACGGTCGGCGGGCGCGTGCGGAGCCGCCAGGTCGAGGGATTCACGCTCGACCGTGGGTTCCAAGTCCTGTTCACGGCCTACCCCGCGGTCCGGCGGGAACTCGATCTCGACGCGCTCGACCTGCGGACCTTCCCGCCCGGCGCGACGCTGTGTCGCCCGGGCGAGCGGTCGACGCTGTCGGACCCGCTCCGGGACCCGGCGGCCGTGACGGCGACGCTTTTCAACCACGAAGTTACCCTGCGAGACAAACTGCGAGTCCTGGCGCTCAGGCGTGATCTCGCCCGGAAATCGCCCGACGTTATCCTGTCTGGCGGGGACACGAACATCGAGGCGTACCTGCGCGGGCGGGGCTTTTCCCGGCAGTTCGTCGAGAACTTCGCTGCGCCCTTCTACGGGGGCATCACGCTGGACCGCTCGCTGTCGACCTCTCAGGCGGTCTTCGAGTACACGTTCAAGATGCTCGCTGCCGGCGAGACGGCGGTGCCCGCCCGGGGGATGGGCGCTATCCCAGCCCAGCTCGGGACGCAGGCCCGGGCGGTGGGGGTCGAGGTAGTCACAGACAGACCAGTCGAGGCGGTGGAACCCGAGGGCGCCGACGGGACGGACGCAGGCGTCGTCGTCGAGACGCCAGGCGAGACGGTGGCAGCAGATGCGGCGGTCGTGGCGACCGATCCTCCCACTGCCCGGGCACTGACGGGCGTCGACACGATTCCGACGGATGCCCGGAGCTGTGTCACCCAGCACCTCGCGGTGCCCGCCACCCAGGAGTTGCAAAGCGGCGCGCGCATCCTGTTGAACGCCGCTGACGACCGCCCAAACCAGGTCGCGCCCGTCTCGGCCGCCGCACCCGAGTACGCCCCGGACGGCCGGCAGTTGCTCAGCGCGACCTTCCTCGGCCAGCAGGACGCCGACGACGACGCCCTCGCCGCGGAGGTTCGCGAGGCGCTGGCGTCGTGGTTCCCCGAGAACCAGTTTGCCGGCCTCGAACTCCTGGCGACCGACCGGGTCGAGTTCGCGCAGTTCGACCAGCCGCCGGGGTTCCGTGACCGACTGCCCGCCGTCGACGCGCCCGATGGTCCGGTGTACCTCGCTGGCGATTACACGCAGTGGTCCTCGATCCAGGGCGCGATGGCGAGCGGGCGCCATGCGGCGCTGACCGTCGACGGGAGCGACGGACGGTAGGTCCGGACAGCCCACCTGAAGGCCCCTGTTGCCCGGCGTCACAGCCGGTGGCGAAATTCCCCCAGCGGCGGGAACACGAGCGGTTCGTCGCCGTCGAGGACGATGGGCGCGAACGCGTCGGCGTCGGTCACCAGCGGCGACATGAACTCGTCCGCTGTCATGTGGTTGACCTCGACGCCCCGCAGCAGGCGGTTGAACGCCGGGACCATCACGACGTCCGCGCCGCGGTAGACGCCGTCGCCCGCGAGCAGACAGGGCCGGCGCTGGCCCTCGATGGTGATGGTCGGGTGGTCGTGGCCGACCACGTATCGCTCGGCGGTCCGGTCCGGTTCCACGTGGCCGTGACAGACGACGGTTTCGCCGATCCGATGGGACTCGACGGTCGGTCCCGACCACACCGAGTCGAGCATCGTGTCGTGGTTGCCGGGCGTGACGACGAGTCGCGCACCCGCATCGCGTGCGGCGGCTGCGAACCCGTCAACGACGCGCTCGACCGTCCGCGGGACGGTCCGAAACGAGTGCAGCAGGTCGCCCGCGACGACTGCCTCCGCCGGGTCGTACCTCGTCAGCAGCGACTCGAAGCGCTCGACCATCTCCGAGCCGTCACCGACAGGGAGGGTCACGTTCGAGGACGGCCCCCGGCCGACGTGCAGGTCTGTAACGACCAGCGTCTCCTCGACCACGAGCGCGCGCTCGGCGACTGTCACGCCCTCGAGTGTGTCGGGGGCCGGACCAGTGGACACGTCGCTGACTCGGGGAGGGACGGGCAAAGGTCTGCCGTCGGCAGGGAGACCTCATACTGCCGGCTGTAGGCCCGTGAGCAATTTCGACCCCACGGGGGGTCGAATATCTTCACGTCGTTACAGCCGGCAGTATCAAGAATTATCGGGCCGCGGGCCGCGGGAAGTGGTATGACCGGGTTCTCCGCGCGCGTCGAGCAGGTATCGATAAGCGGCATCCGCGAAGTGTTCGAGGCGGCCGGCGAGGACGCCATCAACCTCGGGCTGGGACAGCCGGACTTCCCGACCCCCGAACACGCCCGCGAGGCCGCCCGCGAGGCAATCGCCGGGGGGAAGGCCGACGCCTACACCTCCAACAAGGGCACCCGGTCGCTGCGGGAGGCCATCGCGGAAAAGTACGCCCGCGACAGCGACCTCGATATCGACCCCGAGAACGTCATCGCCACCGCGGGGGGCAGCGAGGCGCTGCACATCGCGCTGGAGGCCCACGTTGACATCGGTCAGCAGGTCCTCATCCCGGACCCCGGGTTCGTCTCCTACGACGCGCTGACCCGCCTGGCGGGCGGGCAGCCCTGTCCCGTCGCGCTCCGGGACGACCTCACCCTGGACCCGGCGGCCGTCGAGGCGGCCCTCACCGGCGAGACGGCGGCCTTCGTCGTCAACAGCCCCGCGAATCCCACCGGCGCAGTCCAGTCCGTCGAGGACATGCGCGAGTTCGCACGCATCGCGGACGAGCACGACGTGCTCTGTCTCAGCGACGAGGTCTACGAGCACATCGTATTCGAGGGCGAGTACCGCTCGCCCGCGGAGTTCGCAGAGAGCGACAACGTGGCCGTCGTCGGCGCCTGCTCGAAGACCTACTCGATGACGGGCTGGCGGCTCGGGTGGGTGACAGCGAGCCACGAGCGGATCGAGCGGATGTTGCGGGTCCACCAGTACGCCCAGGCCTGCGCGGCGGCCCCCTCACAGTACGCCGCGGAGGCGGCGCTGTCCGGTCCCCAGGACGCCGTCGAGGAGATGGTCGCCGCGTTCGAGCAGCGCCGGGACGTGCTGCTGGATGGCCTCGCCGACATCGGTCTCCGGTGTCCCACGCCGGAGGGCGCGTTCTACGCGATGCCCGAGGTTCCCGAAGGATGGGTTGACGAGGTCATCGACCGCGGCGTCGTCGTCGTCCCCGGGGAGGCCTTCGGCGACGCCGGAGCCGGCTACGCGCGCATCTCCTATGCCGTCGACATCGAGACGCTGAAAGAGGCACTCGAAGCCATGGACGCGGCGACCGCGGCAGTACGGTGACCGCTGGGTGGACGCCCGGACCGGCCGCTCTCGTAGGGCCCCTGTGGATTGGCCACCGGGTGCGTGGACGCGTCGTCGACGATACAGGTCTCGCCCGTCCGGTAGGTCTGGCCGGCGACGCTCCCCTCTATCGGGAGTGATTCGATCCGTTCGGCCGGAAACTCCTCTGACTTGGCGACGACGACCATCCGGGCGCCGTTCGACCGCCGGGTCCGACAGGTCCCGCTCCCGGCGGCTGTCCTCGCTCTCTCGTTTGCGCGTGGCGATACCGCGACCGGGCGGGGACCGACCGGCTGCCGGCCGGCTACGATATCCCTATAGGTTCCCGGCCACTACGCCGGGTATGGACCAGCTCTCGCCCCACCACGTCCCGGTCTACGACACGTGCGAGGAGTGGCGCGTCCTCTGGGCCGAGTGGGCCGAGCGCGGCCAGCCCGTGATCGCGGTCCGGAACGCCCGCCGTGGGTTCATCGTCCGGTACGACCTCGGCCACCTCGGGACGGAACTCGCTCCCGACGCGCTGGCGACACTGCGCCGTCGGGTCCGCGAGTGGCGCTCCTATCCGACCGCCAGCGTGGCCGGGCCCCGGACCGACCCTGTCTCCGAGTCCGAGTCCGAGGGCGTGGGCGGTGAAACCGGCCCGATATCCGGTGACCTCCACGCCGCCACCGAGAGCCAGGCCCGCGACCTCGCCTCGCGGGTCTCGGCGGTCGTCTTCGACCAGTCGCGCTGGCAGTGACCCCGCGGTCGCTACGGGGCCAAACCGTTTTCCCCCGCTTTTTTCTCCTCGCCCGTCGAGTTAGTTTGCATGGCAGTCGCCCGTCACGACCCGGGACCCGTGGGGGCTGTCCGGGCGCTGGCCTCGCAGGTCCACCCCGTCTTCATGCTCCCGCCTCTCGCGACGTCCTGGTTCGGTGCCGTCCTCGGTGGCCTTCCCTCGACGGGGCTGGCCGTCCTGCACGCGGCGGCCGCCTTCTTCGCCCTCTACACGGCGCACGTCACTGACGGCTACGTCGACTTCCACGTCCGCGCGGAGGACGACGACCACCCACTCACTGCGCGCGGTTGTTGGCTCGCCCTCGCCGGAGCATCAATGGCCTTTTTCATCTGTCTCGGGGCCATCGTCGCCCTCGTGGATGTCTGGGCCGGACTCCTGACCCTGCCCGGCTGGCTCATCGCCGTCAACCACGCGCCCCAGCTCGATACGAACCCCGTCGGCGCGACCGCCGGCTATCCCCTCGGCATCGGGTTCGCGCTCCTCGGGGGCTACTACGTCCAGGCGACGACGCTCGGCCCGACCGTCCTGGCACTGGCGGCCGTGTTCGTCACCATCCTCTCGGGCATCAAGGTCATCGACGACGCACAGGACTACGACTACGACAGCTCGATCGACAAGCGCACGGTAGCGGTCGTCCTCGGCCCGACACGCGCCCGGCTCACGGCCTTCGGGTTGATGATCGGAGGGATGGTCGCCGTGGTCGCACTCGCGCTTGCGCTGCCAGGGATACCGCCGGCTGCAGGGCTGGCTGCCGTGGCCTTCGGCGCCGTCGCCGCGGTGGCCTGGCGGGCCGACCCCGAGACCGCGACAATGTTGCTCATCCGCGGGTCGTACCTCTTTCTCGCGGTGCTCGTGGCGGCGGTGTGGTTCCGGCCGCTGGCGTAGTCAGCGAACCGAGAACTCGTCGTCGACGACGACGCTCGCCAGACCGGCCCCGAACGCGTAGGCGACCCGACCGGCACCGCCCTGGAGGCGGCCGGCCAGTCCCTGGTCGGGTTCGAACTCCTCGACTGCGACCTCCTCTCCGAGTTCGCTCTCGATGCGGTCGGTCACGTCCTCGCGGGTGCCGAGTTCGTCGACCAGCCCCACCTCCAGGGCCTGTTCGCCCAGGTAGACGCGGGCCTCGGTGTCCCGGATCGTCTCGGCATCGAGGTCCCGGCCCTCGACGACGTCGGCGACGAACTGGTCGTAGTAGTCGTCGACGATGCCCTGGAGATACTCGTGCCGGCGTCCTTGTACTCGCCGGCGGTGAACTGCTCGTAGGAGACGCCGAGCCGGTCGGCCAGGTCCGCGAGGTTGACCCGCGAGCCGACGACGCCGATGGAGCCGACGATGGAACCCTCGCGGGCCCAGAGTTCGTCACAGCCGGCGGCGATCTCGTAGCCCCCGCTGGCACAGACGTCCGTCGCGTAGGCGACTGTCGGCCCCTCGAAGCGCTCGGCAGCTAGCCGGATATCCTGGCTCGGGACGATCTCCCCGCCGGGCGTGTTCAGGCGGAGGAGTAGCGCCTCGACGCCGCGGTTCCCGTCGGCGCGCTCGATCTGTTCGACGATCTCCTCGGCGGCGGCCCCGACCGGGGCGTTCGCGAGCGGCCCGCCCCCGCCGTCGCGGGTGATCGGCCCCTCGACGGCTACCTCCGCGACGTTGTACCCGGGGGCCAGCGACACGGCGGCGTTGCCGGCAACTCTTGCCCCGGCGAGGACCAGCACACCGACCAGCAACACGCCCACGATGTCGGTCATCGAGGTCGGATACGCGACGAACGCGAACCAGCCGGCGACGGCGACGACAGCCACGACTGCGAGGAAGACGACTGCCCTGGCGAGTGTATCCAGTACGCGCATACCGTCCCCTGGGACACCGGCGACTAAAGTGCCCTGTCCTGGCCACGGGACACCGACGAGGAACGTGGCCACTCCCGCTTCGCCCGATAGTGACCGCCCCGGGTCAGTACCGGACCGACCGCAGGACGCGACGCGGTCGACACGGCAACTCCTTCCAGCGGTCGCTGCGAGGACCCGAACGTTGACGGTCCCTGCCGTCCCATCTCCGGGCATGGTAGAGCGTGTCCTCGTTCCAGTCGACGGCTCCGAGCCGTCCGACCACGCCTGCGAGTTCGTCTTCGAGGAGTTTCCCGACGCCACGATGGTCCTGCTGCACGTCATCAATCCGGCCGAGGCGGGCTACACGGCCCAGAGAGCACTTCCGGCAGCCTCGGAGGAGTGGTACGACCGCCAGCAGGACCGCGCCGAGGAGCACCTCGACGAGATCGAGGCCAGAGCAATCGAGCACGGGGTCGACACCGAGCGGGTCATCGAGACCGGCAAGCCGGCCCGGTGTATCGTCTCCATCGCCGAGGACGAGGGCGTGAACGTCGACCACGTCGTGATGGGCAGCCACGGCCGCGAGGGCGTCTCGCGCGTCCTGCTGGGGAGTGTCGCAGAGACCATCGTCCGGCGCTCGCCGGTTCCCGTCACGGTCGTCCGATGAGGGTCGGGCTCGTCGCACAGCGGGACAACCACAGGGCCGTCTCCCTGGCCTGTGCCATCGCGGACGACCTCCAGTCCGCGGGCGTGACGGTGGCCATCGACCGGACGACCCGCGAGGCCTTCGAGGCGGGCGCCTGGCCGGACGACGCCGCCTCGGAGACGCCACAGGGGATTGACGTCGAGGACCTCTCGGGGTGTGACCTGGCGGTCAGCGTCGGGGGGGACGGGACCTTTCTCTTTGCCGCACGCGGGATCGGTTCGACCCCGATCATGGGCGTCAACCTCGGCGAGGTGGGATTCCTGAACGCCGTCCCGCCCGGACGGGCAGTCGAGGCCGTCCGCACGGAAGTCGACGACATCCGCGAGACCGGTAGCGCCAGCGTCCGGCCGATGCACCGGCTGTGCGCCGAGGGCGACGGCTGGGGGCTCCCGCCCGCGCTCAACGAGGTAGTCGTCCAGGGGCCACAGCGGGGCCACGGCCGCGGCCTCGACGTCGCGGTCCGGGTCGACGGCTCGGTGTACACCGACGGGCACGCCGACGGCGTCCTCGTGGCCACGACAACCGGGAGCACGGCCTACAACCTCAGCGAGGGCGGGCCGCTCGTTCATCCCGGTGTCGATGGCCTCCTCGTCACCGAGATGTGTGCCGAGGCGGTGATGCCGCCGCTTGTGGTCGATACCGACGCAACGGTATCCGTCCGCGTCGAGAACGCGGACCGGGCCATCGCAATCAGCGACGGCCGCATCCAGCAGTCGGTCACCCCGCCGGCGGAGGTCAGCCTCGCGACAGCCGAGACGCCGGTCAATCTCGCTGGCCCGCAACTGGATTTCTTCGCCGCCCTGGACAAACTCGACTCGTAGCTCCTACCTGTTCCCGGTCGTGTACAGCACCGGGGCAACGACGAGCAGGCCCAGTCCGAGTAGCTTGTACTGGAGCGCGCTCGCGAGGAAGTGCGCTCCACTCGTGCTGACAGCGAGCATCTGTGCGGGTACCACCAGGAACAGGAGACCGAAACCGAGGATGTGCAGCGTGATCGCCCGCCAGGACTTCAGCGGCAGCGTCGCCAGAAACCCCAGCGCGAAGGCGACGAGCAGGGCGTCGCCGACGTTGTAGTTGAGCAGGAAACTGTCGACGAGCTGTAACGGCGCGAGCATCCTTGTACCGAACTCGCTCTGACGCAGTCTTTAAAGTTCCGTTA